>CAYYGS010000188.1:0-5396 GCA_964471335.1 uncultured Jutongia sp. | reverse complement strand
CTCTACCAAATCGGAAAGCCGCCATTTGGATTCTATTACTTTGAAAAATGGTGAGAAGCTGTATTCTGCCTATGTACCGATTTTGGATAAGAATCAGAATGTTACTGCCTTTGTGGGAATTGATTTTGATGAGAAGGATATCGTCCGGGAGATTTCAGAGATGATACATGGTTATTTCACTTTGGTGATGATCGGTATGCTTTTCTGTCTCCTCCTCCTTCTGCTGCTTGTACGTATATTGCTGCTGCGTCCCATTTACCGGATTCATACATTGGCCAGACAGGTTGAGGAGGGAGATTTTAACACAGATTACATCATCCGGGGACACAATGAATTCAGCGCTATTCTCCATGTGTTTCAGAAAATGACAAGGAATATTGCCGGCAATATAGAGGAAACGAAGCGATTGAATGCTGCCTATGAGAAGTATCTTCCCAGCAGACTCCCTGCATTTCTTGGCAGAGAGAGCATTGTCGGTGTCTGCCTGGGAGATCAGGCCATGAACGATATGGCCGTGCTTTCTTTTCAGCTGGCCGATTTTCAACAGACAATTCGCAGGATGAACACACAGGAAATGATGGATTCCATCAATCAGGTGCTCCAGGTATGTATCCCTGTCGTCACAGACCGGAATGGGATTGTAGAAAATTTTGAGGATGCGGGATTTCGCGCACTTTTTGAATCAGACAGCCAAACCGCCCTTGCCTCTGCCGCCGCTATGTGTCAGCGATTGAATCAAATGGAACGTCTGGGGCAGATTGATAAGAACCGCGCAGGGATTGGTATCGCCTGCGGAGATGTCACAATAGGGATTGTGGGGCATGAGAAGAGAATGGAAGCGATTACCGTATCGCAATATCGTGATATCGCCGACTGGCTGCAGGATATCGCGGAGAAGTATCAGGCGCATATTCTGATCACAGGGAAAGCGGCTGGGCAGATCCCGGCCTTTTCCCGGACGTGGCACTCCCGCAGGCTTGGTTTTTTGTACAATCCTTATACGGGATACACCGATCAGATCTATGATGTCTATGACGGGGACAGCAGAGAGGAGATTGCCGGGAAAAATGCAACCAGGGAAGACTTCGAACGGGGAGTCACGCTCTATTGTACCGGGGATTACCGCGGAGCAAGGAAATGCTTCATCACCGTGCTAAAAGTATTTCACAGAGACCGTGCATCCAGGGAATATATTCGTCTCTGCGATGGGAAGATGCATGATCCCCACGCAGACCATGAAGATATCTATTTTACAAGAATAGAATGATGGGAAGCCGTTGTACCGCTTTTGCGGAAAAGATATCTGCAAAGATAGGCAGTCTCGAAGAGTACCAGAAGGATTTGACTGATTAAAAGTCCCGTCAGGTACGCATAAATTCCCCAGATCGGTACGGCAAAAACAGTGACGGCAATTTTGATTCCAAGACTGGCCATTGTAAAGAAAAAGGTGATCTGTGTCTTTGCCATCCCATTCAATATACTTGTCAGCGTCGTGCCGAGATAGAGGAAGGGACAGAGCCAGGAGAGCGCACGAAGATAGGCCCCAGCTAATTCGTTGTGGAAAAAGAAAAATCCAAGTTCTTCTCCAAAGAAGAAAAAGAATGCCTGGAAAAAGAAACCAATGAGCAGACAATATTTGATAGAGGTGATAATACTGCGCCGGATCTTTTCCCTGTCGTTTCGGGCCCCTGCCTCTGCGATCGAGGGAAGGAGCATGACAGCAAAGGAATTGGTAACGGTGGATGGAAAAAAGATAAAGGAAAGACTCATACCCGTCAGTATACCATATATGCTCAAAGCCTCGGAGGGACTACAGCCATATCTGCGCAGCATGGCGGGCAGCAAAATGGATTCTATACTGTTCAGGAAGGATACGAGAAGCTTTGTCAGCGTCAGCGTCCCAGCCATCCAGAGAAGGGAAGACAAAAAGGAAGGAGCAGATTTTCTTCCTGCGGTAACGGAATTTCTCCTGCAGCATCTGCCGCCCAGCATTCTTTTGACCTGAAAAAGATTGTAAAAGCAGGCGACGGCCTCCCCGACGACGAGTCCCCAGACAGCCAGACGCAGGCATTCCTCTTGTGTCAGCTGTCCGGCAGGAAGAAGACGGGCAGCTATATTACAGCAAAGCAGGACAAAGAAAACACGTCCCAATTGCTCAATCATCTGTGATAACGCCGGCACCTTTGCCTCCTGAATCCCATAATAATATCCGTTGATACAGGCGGAGAGGGAACAGAAGGGGAAGAGGACGGAGAGAATCCGCAGATACTGCGCCAGCGCCGGCTCCATGACAAAATGAAGCGCGATCCATTCCGAGCAGGAGCAGACGAGAAGGGACAGAAGACAAGCAGTCAAAAAACTGATTGCAGTTCCGGCTGCCAGAATCTTCCCGGCCTGACACTTGCTGCCGTTCTTTCCCATATTGGAGGCAATGACGTGAGAAATTGATGTTTGTATACCAGAACCGTACAGTGTAAAACATACGGCATATACCGGAAAAACAAGCTGGTACAAACCCAGCATATGTGCTCCAAGAATATCTGCGAGATAAATTTTATAAACAAAGCCGAGTATCCTCGTGATAAATCCAGTAACTGTCAAGATTAGAGTTCCCTGAATGATCTTGTGTCTGGACAGCCTATCCCAAATCGACATGGTATTTCTCCATTCCTGCCAGAGTTCCACAAACATGGGACTCCACAGAAGGGGTTTTCCATATTTTATGATAAATAAACGGCAACTATGCCCATTCTCTGCATAAAATAACAAGAGTGAGAGAGGCAGAGGAAAATTCTATGATTTATTTAGACCATGCCGCCACAACGGCGATGTATCCGGAAGCAGTCCAAAAAATGCTTCCCTATTGCAGAGAGAGCTTTTTTAATCCTTCTGGCACCTATCAGGAAGGCACTCTGGCCAGGAAGGCCATCGAGGAGGTGCGGAAGCAGCTGGCGGAGAGCATCCATGCGGAGACGGAAGAAATATATTTTACTAGCGGTGGAACGGAATCAGATAACTGGGCACTGACAAATGCCCTGCGGAATGCGCCCTTCTTACGTAACGGGGAGACAGGCAGAGGCCATATTATCACAAGTCAGATCGAGCATCATGCGATCCTGCACACCTGTCAGTTTTTAGAGAAGCAGGGCTATGATGTGACATATCTTCCCGTGGACAGGAAGGGCTTTGTGCGGCCGGAGGATGTCAACCGGGCGATTCGGCCGGATACCGCCTGCATTTCTATTATGTTTGCCAATAATGAAATCGGAACAATACAGCCGATTCGCGAGATCGGGGAGATTGCGGCCCATCGTCAGATCTGTTTTCACACAGACGCCGTACAGGCATATGGACATCTCCCCATTAACGTAGACGAAATGAATCTTCAGATGATGAGTGCCAGCGCCCACAAATTTGGCGGGCCGAAGGGCTGCGGATTTTTATATGTCAGAAAGTCGGTCGTCCTTACCCCATTGATCTTCGGTGGAAGCCAGGAGAAAGGAAAGCGTGCCGGAACAGAAAATGTACCCGGAATCATCGGAATGGGAGAGGCAGCGCGTCTCTCACAGCTTCATCAAAAGAGCCATTACGAGAAGGAGAGGGAACTGCGGAACCATCTCATGAAACGAATTTTATCGGAGATTGACAGAGTTGCATTAAATGGCTCTCCCAAGAACAGGCTGCCCGGCAATCTCAATGTCAGCTTTCGGGGGGTGGAGGGACAATCGCTTCTGATGCTCCTTGAAATGAAAGGGATCTGCGCCTCCGGCGGCTCTGCCTGCACATCCTCCGACCAGGGTCCCTCTCATGTCCTCAAGGCGCTGGGACACTCTGATGACCTCGCAGGCGGTGCGCTTCGTATCACTGTCGGTTATGAGAACACGATGGAAGAGATGGACTACGTCTTCCGGTGTATCAAAGAAGCGGTGGAAGAGCTGCGGAAATTATAAAAGGGCAAAACCAGCGTTTTGCCCTTGCAAGAAATCCTTCGGATTTCTTGGTTGCGTGCCACTACGTTTCGAGCAATTTCCTATTAGATATAAAAGGTTTGAAGTTCCGCTTTTTCCTGTCTGACTCAGACAGGAATCATAACCGGCTTCCCCTCTTCGAATACCGTATAGTACCGGAAGCCGCAGGATTTTAAAAGATCAGAAACCTGATCAAATGCAAATGCAAGATGCTCCGGCGCATGCCCATCAGAACCCACCGTGATAATTTCACCGCCAAGCTCCCGGTAGCGTTTCAAAATTGTCTCGTGGGGATGGGGATGCCCCAGGCCATATTTTAACCCTGAAGTATTTAATTCAATGCCTTTTCCCTGTGCCAGAAGGCTTTTTAAGATTTCATCAACAATCGCAAAGGAGCTGCGCAGACATTCCTCTGCATACCTCTCGTCTTGTTTGCCGAGACTGCGCAGCTTTTTTTGTGTCGGCGTATAGCGCACGATATAATCGATATGTCCGTATACGTGGAAGTGAATGCCCGCGTGGATGTTCTCCAGCGTTATCTCATAATAACGCATGAGCCCTTCCTTTTCTGTCTTTCCTTCCCAGTATTCCGGAAAATATGGGTCAAAATTATCGACAAGATGTGTTGAACCAATCACAAAATCAAGTGGGTAAGAAGAGGTTAACCTGTTACATTTTTCGGTTAAATCAGGTTTTAATCCAAGTTCCAAACCATGTTTGAGCCTGATCTGCGGGTAAAGAGCTGACAATCGGTCAATCTCCTGCAAATACGGATCCATATCAAGCATAAATTCAACCCCCTTGCCAAGATCCGGAAAATCATAATCCATATGATCTGTAAAGCAAAGAGAGGAAAGACCCAGGGCGATTGCCCTCTTGACCATCTCCTCCATCGGTGCCTGGCTGTCTGTGGAAAAGCTTGTGTGTACATGGCTGTCACAAGTAATCATTTGTCCATATCCCCTTTCTCATAATCCTTTTCATTCCTGTCGCAGAGTTGCAATTGGAAAAGTAAACTTTATCTGTTATATTTCGGCGCAAATATTCAAGTGTCAGAAAGTTCTTTCAGGGTAGAGATATCCGGTGCAATCGTCATGGAATAATTGGTATAATAGACGACAAAGCCCGGCTTGCTGCCTCCCGGTTTCTTGACATGTTTGCGCTGGACATAATCAATCTCCACCTTCGTCTGATCCTTTGCACTTGAATACCAGGCAGCCAGACTCGCCGCCTCCTCAAAAGCACGGTCAGGAATCTCCTGCTGGCCGCCTGTCTTCAGGATCACATGAGAGCCTGCTGCCTTCTTGGCATGAAACCACCAGTCGCCGCCGTCTGCCAGCTGAAATGTCAGTTCATCATTCTGATAATTATTCCTGCCCACATAGATGTGATAGCCATCCGAGGACAGATAGTGAAATGGCTTGCCCT
>CAYYGS010000187.1:0-5433 GCA_964471335.1 uncultured Jutongia sp. | reverse complement strand
AATGCAGGGCAGTAACATAACAGGGGGATATGATGGTTGAAGTCAGGGATTTATGTAAAAGATATGGTGATTTTACAGCATTGGAACATATGGAGCTGAAAATTCCCAGAGGGGAGCTTTTCGGCTTCGTCGGTCCCAACGGTGCCGGGAAGACAACGCTGTTTCGTATTCTGGCAGGTCTTTTGCGCGCAGACAGCGGGAGTGTTAAGGTCGCGGGGGTGGATATCCTGCAGGATAGCGCCCTGCTTAGGGAAAGGATCGGATATGTTCCGGATTTTTTCGGTGTTTATGACAATTTCATGGTGATAGAGTATATGGAATTTTATGCCTCGCTTTATGGAATATATGGGGAGAAGGCGCGGAAACGCTGTTTTGCCCTGCTGGAACAGATGCAGATGGAGGATATGGCGGAGGTTATGGTAGACAGCCTTTCCCGCGGGATGAAACAGAGGCTGTGCCTGGCCAGAAGCCTGATTCATGAGCCGGAGCTGTTGATTCTGGATGAGCCGGTGTCAGGGATGGACCCCAGAGCCAGGCAGGGGATGAAAAAGATTTTGAAGGATCTCCATGAGACGGGAACATCTATTATCATCAGTTCGCATATTTTGTCGGAGCTGTCAGAACTGTGTACGAGCATTGGCATCATGGAGCAGGGACAGATCGTGGTACAGGGTTCTCTGGAGGAGATTGACAGAAAGGTCAGTGCGGGGAAGCTGGTTGTTATTGAGGTTGTGAGCCGAAGAGAGCAGGCGGTTGAGCTTTTGAAGAAGATGGATAGTGTCCGCACCATCTCTCTGGAGGATAATAAGATTGTGGTGGGGTTTCAGGGTTCCCAGGAGGAGCAGGCGGCTCTTCTGCGGTTTCTGATTGACCAGGATATCCCGGTGGCGTCCTTCCGAAGGCAGACAGGGGATCTGGAGTTGGCATTTATGAAGGTTACGGAGAAAAGGGAGAAGCTTGCGACATAGCAGAAAGACTGGAAAACGCAAGACGGCATTATTGATTATCATTTGGGCCGCAAAAGGTGCGGTATGGAGGCTGTTTATGAAATATAAGGGAAATCCCATTTTTTATAAGGAGACGAGACTGCGGGTCAGGACGGTCAAGTTTATGCTGACGGTTTTAGGGTATAATCTGCTGCTGTTGTTGATTGCGGTGGTTGGCTTTGAGATGGTGTTTAATATTCGCTGGAACAGTTATGTGGATTATTCGGGCGTCAACATGGTTTATCTGGCGATGGCCTGTCTGGAAACGCAGATAATCCTGTTTCTTGTGCCGGCCTTTACCGCAGGCAGTATTGCGGGAGAACGCGAAAAGCAGACTTTGGATATCCTACTGACGACGGCCGTCAGCCCGGGACAGATCATTTGGGGCAAGCTGGTTTCGTGTATTAGTTCTGCTGTGCTGCTTGTCTTTTCCAGTCTGCCGGTTCTGTCAATCGTGTTGACGGTGGGTGGGATTGGTCTTTCTGATCTGTTTGAAGTCGTTTTTGTGCTTTTTCTGGAGTCCATCTTCATTGGAAGCATTGGTATCCTGGCCTCTGTCTTATTTCGCAAGACAGTCCATGCTACTATATTTTCCTTTGGCATTGTCTTACTCCTTTGTTTTGGTGTCGCCGCGATCGTGGCGGTGGCATATCTGGCGCAGCAGATGTATTATTGGAATGTGATGCAGGGCGTCGGGGAGGTACCATGCGTGTCGTGGGTCGTATTGATTCTGCTGCTTGATCCGGTGGTGACGATGGTATTGTTGATCAGCCGCCAGTATGGCAGTGTCAGAGAATTTTATAATTTAGTGGAAAATATGGGCGGCCTGCCGACATTTCTTTTAGAACACTGGTGTATGATCAGCCTTCTGCTGCAAATAGTATGCGCTGTGGCTTTTCTGGTGCTGTCGGAGAAGCTTTTAAATCCGTTGTATCAAATGCGATGGAGGGGCAAGGCTTGTCAGAAGACTGCAGATGTGCGACAATAGACTAGCATTTAATATTTGTTATACTTGGAAGTGGATAAGAAGGGTATGGTTACGAAATATGAAGAAAATTAGTGAAAGAAAAAGAATTGTTGTGAAGGTGGGAACGTCGATTTTGACGCACCGCACGGGACGTCTGAATATCAGGCGTATGGAGAATCTGGTGAAGACGCTGGCAGATCTGCAGAATGCCGGACGTGAAATCGTACTTGTTTCGAGCGGTGCTATGGGTCTTGGCATGGGAAAGCTCGGTATGACACAGAAGCCGCAGGATACGCCGGGCAAGCAGGCTTGCGCCGCTGTGGGGCAGTGTGAACTGATGTACATGTATGATAAGCTTTTTTCGGAATACGGGCTTACTGTGGCACAGATGCTCCTGACGAAATATATTTTGTTGGAGGACCGGAGACAGAACGTGATCAATGCGATGGAACGTCTGCTTGCATTGGGGTCGGTTCCTATTATCAATGAGAATGATACTGTAGCGATTGATGAGCTGGAACTGGAGATGGGAGAGAATGATTCCCTGGCGGCCACGGTGGCCGTGATTGCCGATGCGGAGCTTCTCATCATCCTGTCGGATATCGACGGTCTGTATGATATGGATCCTCACGGAAATGAAGATGCACGTCTCATACCCTATGTGCATGAGATCACGGATGAGATCCGGCAGCTGGCAGGAGGAGCCAGGTCGGGACTGGGAACAGGCGGCATGGTGACGAAGATCAATGCCGTCGAACTCGCATATGAGTCAGGCATTGATGTCATCGTGATGAATGGAAAGAATCCAAAGAAGCTGTATGACCTGTTCGAAGATCAGCCGATGGGGACTTTTTTCAGCGTAAATGATTGAGAAGAACATCCAGCAGGGCATCGTTGTCCTCTGGTTTCATAAAGCAGAAACGAATGTATTTATTATCCAGAAAGGGGAAGGTGGAGCAGTCGCGGATCATCAGACACTTTCGGATGGCGGCCTCGAACAGGTCGCTTGACGTGACATCTTCTTTTAGGATATGCACAAGGATAAAATTGCCGTGCGGCGGATAATACTTGATGGCGGGGCACTGATCCAGGATTTGGCAGATCCGCTTTCTTTCTGATGCGATCAGTTCCTTCGTATCGCGGATATATTTCTCATCCTGGAACATGATCTTTCCGGCCTCTGCTGCGAGGGAGTTGATCGTCCAGGGGTTCTTACGGCTGTCGATCTCTTTCAGGAGCTGCCGGTTTCCGCATATGGCATAGCCGAGGCGCAGTCCCGGTGCGGCGAAGAATTTGGAGATGCCGCGCAGGATGATGATATTATTGTAATACTCTGTCAGAGGGATTGAGGTGATCTCTTCTGCGGCCTCGGAGAACTCTACATAGGTTTCATCTACCATCACAAATATATCCCTCTCCTTACAGGTGTCAAGGATCTGGCGCATATCATGCCGGTTGATCTGGGAGGAGGTAGGATTGTTCGGATTGCAGAGAACGAGCATGTCAATATTGTTGCTCAGGGAGTCACATAAGGCACTTATATCCAGATTAAAGCTGTCGGATTCTTTTAGACGGAAGTAATGTAAACGACCGACGCCCAGAGAGATCTCATGTTCATATTCGGAGTAGGTTGGACCTACGATCAGCGCTTTGCCGGGGTGAAGCAGCTGGATGACGAGAGAGATCAATTCGGTAGAGCCGTTTCCCACCAGAATGTTACGGTAGTCTGCGTGGACATAATTTCCGATACATTTGCGCAGCTGTGTATATTCACGATCCGGGTAGGAGGTGATGGCATCGATATACTCCATCAGGCTGTCGCGCAGCATATAAGAGATTCCCAGGGGATTGACATTGGCAGAAAAGCTGGTGATGTCCTCTTTTTTAATGCCATAAACGGCTTCGATCTTCTCTAAATCACTTCCGTGAAAATGTTCCTTCTGTTCTATTTTAATTTGACTCATGATATTTTTCCTTTCCTGAACTTACAGTGGCAGAACGCTGTCCTTTTCACAGTACATTCTAATCATTTCGGCTGTTTCCGTCAATGGGATTGATTCAAGCGGCAGAGCGAGATCTAATCAATAATGGATAAGCAGTGATTATTCGCTGTTAATTGGAAGGGGGGTGAAGTTATGGATAAAATTTCAAGCGGATGCCCGGGGATTATTAGGAAGCCCTTGACATGGGGATGATTGTCCTGTTATTGTGGGTTAAGATGTATGGTATGGCAGGGGATGGCGTCCCAAGTATGAAATTATGGTGTATCAGGGGGAGGTGTTTTTATGGCAAGGAAAAAGCAATATGAGGAAAAGCAGCAGCATGGTACGGCGGAGCTGCCGGTTGCGTTGCACAGAATGACATATTCCGCAGGGACGGATGTAATTTTTTATCTGCATTGGCATCAGGAGTTTGAACTGTTGATGGTCACGGAGGGAGAAATCCTCTTTGTGATTGAGGAGCGGGAATATCTGCTTCACACGGGAGAGGCAGTTTTTATCAATTCCAATCTGCTCCATTCTGCCCGCGCGGTGGAGGGGAGGCCCTGTAGTTTCTTTGCCGTGGATTTTCACTATCAGCTCCTGCATGAGGATATACACGGTCGGTTTGCCAGACGTTATCTCAGGCCGATTTTGGATGGAAAGGTGATATTTCCGGAATTCATATCCGCGGAGAGGTTGGATGAGCCTTTGCGGCCGGAATTTCTGGATGAAAAGAATAAGCCGAGAAATGCAGTTGCCGGACAGTTGGAGTTGGGGCAGAAAACAAGCTGGCAGGAGAGGCTGCTGCAGTTGATGCGGGAGCTGGAGATCTGTCCGGAGGATGAGATTCAACCCTTTGAACTGTTGATTCGCAGCCGTGTATTAGGGATATGGGATTTGTTGGAGCGTCAGAGTATCAGGCTTCACAGGAAAACAGACGAGGAGGGACGTCTTTCTGTTCGGCTCGAGCCGGTGATCTCTTACATACAGGAGAATTACGCTTATGAAATCACGCTGGCAGAGCTGGCAGAACTGATTCCTATGAGCGAGGGGCAGTTTTGCCGTGTTTTTAAGCAGAATATGAAGATGTCACCAATACAATATCTTATGCGGTATCGTATCCTGCAGAGCTGTAAGCTGCTACAGGACACCGACAAAAAGATCGGCGAGATCGCCAATCTGTCAGGCTTTAATAATATCAGCTATTTTAATAAAGTATTCTTGCAGACGATAGGATGTACACCAAAGGAGTATAGAAATACAGGAAACTATTAAGGCAGGACGGATAGAGATTTAGAAATCAAGGGACAAGCAGGCATTATTCTGCCGGAATTTATTTTGGCGAGAAGGAGAGGGGCGCGTACCCTGTAGGTTTCCGCGCCCCTCCTGCTATTTTATAAAATGCTTCAGGTATTCAAACTGCTGTTTCTGTGCCGGCGAGAGCTGGCTGGAAAAGATTTCCGTCAGCAGTTTGTTTTCTTCCGGAGTGAAGATAATA
>CAYYGS010000186.1:0-5450 GCA_964471335.1 uncultured Jutongia sp. | reverse complement strand
GAAGGAATACGCTAAATACTTGCCAATACCTGTAATGCATTATTTTTGATTAAAGGCTCGTAATGCTCTTCATAAAAGGAATGGCTTGCATACGTATTACGTACAGGCTTGCCGTATTCGCAGATGATATTGCTAATTTTATTAAACTCCTCCGGCGTATGTTCTGACTTATGGGCAATGAGATAATATTGTCCCTGCTTTTCGTCCTTGTACAGAGTATTCTCCCCATGATAATTGTATACCAGATATTCCGCCAGACTGGTGATTTCCTGTAAGGTATGGAAGGAATATATTTTAATAATATCGTGATTACCTGTATAATCTGTCATTTTTGGCCGGCGCTCCATCCCGAGAGCCTCCGATAATGAAATGAAATCATTTCCTTTCGAAGTGTTCTGTTCGGAGGGGTCAATCGTGGCAAGATTATCCAAATGCTCCGAAGTGTATTCATCTTCGTCCGAATCGTCCATAGACAATATATCGGAATCAAAAATGCTGATCGTATCCGGGTCGTCCTCTATTGTAAATACGTTATCATCCTCCATGGAGGAGAGGTCATCAAAGTCATCGTCGTCCGTAAAGCGTGAAAAGCGAGTATCCAGTTCATCCGGATCATCCACTTTTGTAATCATCAGAACCAAGGTGTCAGGATACATAGGAATGGCCTCAATCATAAGAGGAATATCTTCTGATTCGAAACCAAATTCATAAGAAGCCTGCTGCATCATGTCACGGAACAGGGATTGTGCTTTTTCTGTGCCATATGCCAGTTCGCTGATTCTCAGCTCACGGTCTGACAGATCCTTTTGGTTTAAGGTACACCGAATCTGGTGATCATTAATTTTTTCGATGCGCATAGACTCACTTCCTTTCTATTAGATCCTATCTTGATTATAGTGTAATATTTCTTATAAGTCAATTGCTTCTCGTATCTTCCAGGGTATTCCTGTGAAATTTATGTCCTGTTTTATTTTTTGTGTAATTGTAATAAATCATACTGGGAGTTTTTTTCTTCTTTTCTACATATTAGGATTTTTGGGCCAAAATGTGAGTAAAATGTGATTTTAGATTTTATTTTTCGTAAAATTTACCTGAAAAGGATGCGGAGGATTCTACGTGAAAGCCTTGATTTTAGGCTTGTCAGAGCATTTTTTGATCTTTATAATAGGACATGGAAACGATATTCTGATACCAACACAGAAAGGAGGTGCGACAGAGCGAGTCAGACAAAACAGACCCATATCCGGCGTATGCAGGGTATCGTCATTCCGGTCAAGACAAATATTTTAGGCTGACAGCCGGATTTTAAACGTATCACAAACGATTTTGTACCTTCGGCTGTCTGTAAATTTGGGAGGGTGTGTGAGTGATGGACAAATCAACGAATCTGAAAGAGGAAATGTATTCCTGGATTCTATCGGAAATGAGGCAGGCGGAGGCCGCCGGAATTGCTCTGCAGGTAGACGGCTGTCCTTACACGACCAATGAGGCTGAAACGCTTCATATGGTTTTGGAGGATGGTTATTACATGAAGAGTTATGAGGACGATGGAAAGGGGAGGATTATAAGGATCGATTTTGAACACATTGATACTGTCTGACGGAAGGATGCTGATTGAGAGGTATCTCAGTTTCAGGTGCATAGTATTGGCGCAGTCATCGTTGTAAGCGGTGAAACGCCGGACGTCTTCAGGGACGTTATCATCCTATTTCTTAAGGTAATCTCCGGGCAGGGGAGCCCGGCCCGGCTTCCCCGTCTGGAGATTTATTACTCTGGTTGTTAAATATCATGATTTAAGGATCATTTAATATTTATTGCACTATAATATGCTTACCAACACGGAAGGAGCGGTAGAATGTACTTTCGAATTTTGAAAAAAGACATCAAGCGAAAAAGGACGATGAACCTTATTCTGCTGATTTTTGTGATTCTGGCAGCAGTGTTTATCGCTGGCAGCGCAAATAATTTAATTACGGTAAGCAGTGCGCTTGATGATTTTTTAAAGAAAGCAAATGCGCCTGATTATTTGTTTGCCACAATGAATCGTTCTGATCTTGAGACATTTGGAGAGTTTGCAGAGAAGAATGGGTACGATTACCATGTTTCCCGCTTTATTCAGATTGATCCGGCGCAGGTCAGGGTGGAAGGGGAAAAGCTGAACTATTCTAATACGCTTGCGCTCTCAACGCTTGGCGGGGTCAGGATATTTAATAAAAATAATAAAGAGATTACACAGGTGAAGGATGGAGAGATCTATGTTACCAGTATGATGTTTCAATCCAAGGAAAATAATTTTCGTGAAGGTGGCAAGATTGTTATTAAGCAGGGAGATGTTGAGAAAGAATTTACGATCAGGGGATACATGAAGGATGTACTCTTTGGGTCAGATATGATGGGAATGACGAGATTTCTCGTAAGTGAAAGAGATGCACAGCTATTTGATGGAGATACGGCATCTATTTGCAATTTGGTTACGGTTTACACGAAGGATACAGACTATGGGGACAAATTTAATAAACTTGGTATGGATACAGTAATGTCAATTAATAGTTCCGTAATTAAAATGTCATATTTTATGGATGTTTTGATGTCGGCTGTTCTGATGGTGGTGAGTGTTTGTCTGATCCTGATTTCTATGGTGATCCTGAGATTCATCATTCATTTCACTATTACGGAGGAGTTTCGTGAAATTGGCGTTATGAAAGCGATCGGAATAGAAGATTCTGCAGTCCGGGGACTGTATCTTGCGAAATATTTTGCGATTGCTATTGTCGGTACGGTAGTGGGGATTGTGTTCAGCATTCCATTTAGCCGATTGATGCTGGCCAGTGTTGCAAAGAAAATGATCCTATTGAATGAAGACAATTTTTTGATCAATTTTCTTGTGGCTGCTTTGGCGGGTGCAACCGTAGTATTGTTTAGCTGGCTCTGCACCCGGAGGATCAAAACCCTCTCTCCGATTGACGCGATTCGCAGCGGAGAGACGGGAGAGCGGTTTCAGAAGAGGGGAATTTTACAGCTTGGGAAATCACGGATGCCAATCGTATCATTTATGTCATGGAATGATATTCTTAATGGAAGAAAAAGCTATTTTTCTATGACCATTATTTTTATTTTGGGTACGCTGCTGGTGACAATTCCAGTCAATATAGTTAATACACTACGTTCGGATCGTTTAATCACAACGTTTAATATGGTAAAAAGCGACCATGTAATATCCAAAGAACTACTATTGAATGCAAATGTAGGTAACGCGGGAAGGATCGACCAGCAGTTTGTGGAGATACGGGAGATGTTTTCGGAACAGGGCATTCAGGTTGATGTTTTTCAGGAGATACTCTTTCGGAGTAATGTGCGAAAGGGCGATAAACTCACTAATTCGCTGTCCTTCCAGGGAAGGGGCCAGGTGACGCCGGATATGTATACGTATATGAAAGGGACAGCCCCGCAGAATGCCGGGGAGGTTGCACTGACATATCTGACGGCAGGGCAGATCGGTGCAGAAATTGGCGATGATGTAGAGATTAGGGTCGGGAGGACGACGAAAACCTATCTTGTTACTGCGATTACGCAAAGCATGAATAATATGGGGGAGGGTGTGAGATTTCATCCGGATGAGAAGCTGGATTACGATTATGCGGCAGGCAGCTTTGGGATTCAGGTGAATTACAGGGATGCGCCTGATCGGAAGACGCTGGAGAAGCGTAAGGCCATGTTGAAAAAGCTATATCCTGATGCAGATATTTACACCTCTGGAGGTTATGTCGCCCATATGATTGGCGGTGATGTTGTGGGCCAGCTCGACAGTATGAAGTTGTTGATATTAAGTATCATTCTTGGAATCAACACGCTCGTAGCAGTACTGATGGTAAAGAGTTTTATTACGAGGGAAAAGGGCGAGATTGCATTGTTGAAGGCGATCGGCTTCAACAATACAATACTTACCCTGATCCAGACGATGCGGATCGGTGTTATGTTGTTGATTTCTGTGATTATCGGAGTGCTGCTTTCCCCCTCGTTGACATCGTTGGTTTTCACACCGGTTTTTCGGATGCTGGGGGCATACAGTATTGAATTTGAGATACGGGAAATGGAGGTTTATGTCGCATATCCACTGATTATGCTTGCAGTGACTTCATGCTCTGCGTTTCTTTCAGCACAGAGTCTGCGGAGGATCTCCGCAAGGGAAATATCAAATATTGAGTAGATAATATTGCATTAATGCGTATAGCCTCAGCAATGCTGAGCCAGGATAAACAGCGCGGAAATGAGGAGTATAATGACAAACATTTTAGAGGCCAGGAATCTTTGTAAAACATATGTAATCAATAAGCGTCAGAATAATGTTCTCAGGAATGTAAACTTCTGTATCCACGAGGGTGAGATGGTGGCGGTGATGGGACCGTCCGGATCAGGGAAATCTACGCTTCTGTACGCCGTTTCGGGGATGGATGGAATCACAGCGGGTGAGGTGAAATTTTGCGGAAGAGATATCGCTGCGATGGATCAAAAGGAATTGGCGGGACTGCGTCTGGATGAAATGGGATTTATTTTCCAGCAGATGTATATGTTGAAAAATCTTTCCATCTTTGATAACATTATCCTTCCTGCCTGTCAATCTAAGAAGATCAGGGAATCACGCCGCGAAACAGCGGAACGTGGTTATGAGATTATGCGTAAATTGGGGATAATCGAGATTGCCGATAATGATATTAATGAGGTGTCGGGTGGACAGCTGCAGCGTGCATGCATTTGTCGGAGCATGATTAACAGGCCTCAGATGATTTTTGCCGATGAGCCCACGGGAGCACTCAATCGTTCCTCTTCAGATGAGGTAATGGAGGAGCTGGGCAAGCTCAACAAAGAGGGCACGACGATTATGCTCGTTACACATGATGTAAAGGTTGCGGCAAGATGTACAAGAATATTATACATTGTTGACGGTAATATCCAGGGCGAGTATAATTTGGGTCAGTACGACGGAGGCGGCCTGCGCGACCGGGAGAGGGCACTGAATGGCTGGCTGATGGAGCAGGGATGGTGAATTTTCATCCGGTGTAGAGATCTTATAGTATTTCATGCCGGATGGATATACAGGAAAACTTTTGAAGGGGAATGGGTTGATTGATTGACATTTTAGTTGTGGAGGACAATAAGGAACTGGCGGCAGTGCTGTGTGATTTTCTGCGAGCGGAGGATTACATTGTGTCGGTAGCGGAAAGCGCAGAAAAGGCATTATCGCTGTATCGGAAATATGGGGCGAGGCTTGTTATATTGGATATCTTATTGCCGGGGGTGGACGGATTTGCAGTTTGCAGGGCGATTCGGGAGGAAAGTAACACGCCGATTCTGATTGTGAGTGCCAAAACAGACAAGGATGATAAGCTGCTGGGGCTTAATCTTGGTGCGGATGATTATATTGAAAAGCCATACGATATAGATATTATGCT
>CAYYGS010000185.1:0-5471 GCA_964471335.1 uncultured Jutongia sp. | reverse complement strand
CAGCTCACAGGCGGTCTGGGAGGACTTGGCGGCGGATTATTTTAATATGGAGAAGTAGTATGGATGTATACAGCAGTCAGATTACGACACTTGTAGAACAATTGTCCGGATTGCCTGGAATCGGGGCAAAGTCAGCACAGCGCTTGGCCTTTCACATTCTGAATATGCCGGAAGAGCAGGTTGAGAGCCTCTCGAAGGCGATGACAAATGCCAAGAGGAATGTACATTATTGTAAAGAATGTTACACATATACGGATCAGGATCTGTGTCCTATTTGTGCAAGTGATAAGAGAAATCACAAAGTCATTATGGTGGTTGAGAATCCGCGTGATTTGGCGGCGTATGAGAAGACGGGCAAATTTGACGGTGTCTACCATGTGCTGCATGGCGCGATCTCGCCGATGCTTGGGATAGGGCCGGCAGATATCCGGCTGCGGGAATTGATGATTCGTCTGCAGGGAGATGTGGATGAGGTGATCGTTGCAACGAATAAGAATCTGGAAGGGGATGCGACGGCTACATATATCAGTAAGCTAGTAAAGCCAACGGGAATCCGGGTCAGCCGTATCGCCAGCGGCGTGCCGGTTGGAGGCGATCTGGAATATATTGATGAGGTGACGCTTCTTCGGGCGCTGGAGGGACGGACTGACATGTAATGCGCGCAGTATGCCTTCTGCGATAAAGCCGGACAGCTCCATGACGGTACGCAGATTTGTAGTCTGCAGGGTCAGGTGATTGTTTTGTGTCGTATAGTTTACAATGCCTGTGATATGAATATCACCGGCAGAAGGCAGAGCCTGGCTGACACCGATGCCGGGGCGCAGGCTTCCATTTCCGAGGGTAACGTAGCCGACATGTTCTGCGATACCCAGGGAGGCGTCGATTGCAATAATATAAGGATGAGAAAAACGGTTTTGTATTTTAGTGAGAGTATCTGCCAGATTGCCGGCATGGACGGTTTGGTAGAGCGTACCATATACGGCCGTTTTTTTTGTTGTCCGGTTCAGAGCATCGGAAAGACGCTGGCCCACCAGGGGACCGAGGCTGTCACCGGTGGCGCGGTCAGAACCGATACAGAGAAAGACGAGGGGGCGGTCATTCTCTGCGTTTGTCAATTTGGCCTGTAGTTCCCTTACAAATGCGTGTAAATTCCTCCTTCGGTCAATGGAAAAATAATGTGCAGGAGTATTGATATCCAACATAGTTATCCTCATTTCTGCCGGCTGTTTTGCATGCCGGCTTATCTCACTTTATAGGAAATTATACGAGCAATTTCCTATTAGATATTAAAAAGTATGGACGAAAGCGGCTTGGTTTAAACTTGTTTTCCTTTTTTTATTTGTCGAAAAAATACATCTGATAAGGCGGATTTTCTGTTTTGCTTCGACAGAAAAATACATGTGGGACATGCTATATTGGGAAACAAACGGTAGATTGGAGGTCGCTATGGAAGAGAAGAGAACGGACAAAAGAGAGGAAAAGACGTATGAATATACAAGGCTGCCGAAGAATGTGCGTCAGATCGGCGTGCCGCTTCCGGGCAGGAGAATTTATCTGGAGGATTATGTCATTACATATTTGAAGCAGGTGTTTGTACAGACAAGCGAATCAAAAATCGTTGTGTTATTGGGGAAGGAGGGAAAGGAAGAGGCCGACGAGGGAGTGTTTTGTTATGGGGCGGTTGCGCTGGAAGAACCGCTTTTGCTGGAAGCTGGAAAAATCCCTCAATCGGTATGGGATTTTGTCTATGACTCTATGCGCCGGAATTTCCCGGAAGCACAGATCCTGGGCTGGGCCTGCGGGGTTAATGTGTGGAACAGTGAGATGGACGGCAGGGTACGGGGGATGCAGAGGACGGAATTTGCCAGAGAGGACAGCATTTTATTTTTGTGGGATCTGTGCGAGAAGGAGGAAAAGATCTTCTTATGGCAGCGTGATATTATGAAGGAGCAGCCCGGATATTACATATATTATGAAAAAAATCCGCAGATGCAGGACTACATGCTGGAAAAACCAGAGATGGAGAGCATTGATGCAGATTATCAGGATCGTGTCACATCGTCAATCCGTCATGTGATGGAGGAGAAGGAGGAGCATCGTAAAAGTATGCAGATGCTGACATATTGCGGCGTGGCAGCAGTGGGAATCGCGATTCTTTTTGCGGCGCATATGATGCTGGAGAGTACTACACGAATTAAAAATATGGAAAAGACAGTAGATGCCCTGTCAGAGTATGTGGGACAGCAGCAGGAGGAAGTGGAGGCGATGTCGAGACAGGCGGGCAGCCAGATCCATCAGATTCCTTATGAGAGTGGGGAAGCAGACAAGAAAGAAGAGAAGGCGGGAAAGGAGACGGCAGAGCAGCAGTCAGCCTCCGCACAGGAGAAGAGCCGGCAATCATCGGCACCGGCTTCCGGGAAAACACCGGTACCTTCCCCTGTCCCCACCGCGAAGCCAACACCGGAGGAGAGCACAGGAGTATCAGAATCAAAGGAGGAGCCAGCCGATGAGGCGATGAAACATCAGAGCCAGAGCTATATTGTTCAAAAGGGAGATACTCTGTCGCAGATTGTGTGGAGACATTATCATGATTTGTCTTATGTAAAAAAGGTACGCAGGGCAAATGGAATACAAAACGGGGATAAAATATATGAGGGACAATGTATCGTCCTGCCCCAGTATAAAGGATAGGCCGATTCGATGATGAAGGGGATGGAGGAACAGGAAGGGGGGACGCAGATGCGGAGAGGGATGCGGAGAGTACAGAAAAACGAATGGATATTTATTATGATATGTGCTATAATTTTTATAGTTAATTTGATAATTATGGAATGAGGAACATATGAAAAATTTATTTCAGGGAAGAGAAGACGGGGAAGAGCGGCAAAAGCCTGATGCCAGTGAACGCATGTTTATTGTTATCTGCTTTGCCAGTGCTGTTGTAGCATTGGGGATCTTTGTGCTGCTCATCAACGGTTATGTCAATAAACATTACAGTAAATACGAGGTGGTCCGTCAGATCGACCGTCAGGATACGAATACAGAGCAATACCTCTGTTATGAGGGGAGACTGATCAAATACAGCAAGGATGGAATATCGCAGATTACGATGGGAGGAAAGACGGTCTGGACAGGCAGCTATGATATGAGTGATCCGGCGGTATCCTGCTGTGGAAAGTATACTCTTGCCGCCGATATTGGCGGCAAATATGCCTATATTTATAATGGAGAGGACACAGGAACAGAGATTGCGGTGGATTATGAAATTCAGCAGGCATGTGTATCGGAGCAGGGGCTGGTGGCTCTTTTATTAGAGGATACGACATCCAATACGATTAATATCTATAATCCGTATGATGTGTCTTCAAGCCTTCTGGTGGAAATACCGACGAATGTGGAGGATGGATATCCGCTGTGTATTGCGTTGTCGCCGGATGGGACGAGCGTCGTTGCGTCTTATATCTGTGTGACTTCTGGGAAGCAGGAGAGCAGAGTTGCTTTCTATAATTTTACAGATGTGGGGAAGAATTCGGAATATCTGGTAGGGGCCAAGAATTACGAGGGGACGCTGGTGAGTGATGTTCGATTCCTGTCCAACAGTCAGGTGTGTCTTTTGGCAGATGATGGTTTCTATATATGGAAAAACATGAAGCAGCCGGAGCAGGTGCAGCAAAAGAAAATCAAGAAACAGATTCAGAGTGTTTTCTATAATAAGAAGTATATCGGTTTGATTTTGGAGAATGCAGATAAAAAAAAGCCGCATCAAATGCAGATCTATAATTTATCCGGCAGCAGAGTTGCGGATTTTGGCTTCTCATATTCTTATGACCAGGTTCAGATGGCAGGAAAAGAAATCCTGCTGTATTCTGCGAAGGAATGTATGATTTTCCGAACGAATGGAGTGGAGCGGTTTCACTGCACGGTGAATGAAGGAGTGAACGGTTTCTTTCCGTCTTCCCGGAGAAATCGGTATTATCTGATTAATGACAGCAGGATTCAGGAAATTAAACTTGTGAATCGATGAGTGTTTTCCTGCCCGATGGAATGAGGGAATCGCCTTGCTTTTTTGCCGAAGTATGTTAGAATATTACTGTGGATGATAATGTTAGAGTACATTAAATGAAAACCTTTTGACAGGTTTGGTTTGATATATGGGAGGGTATGAGGAGCATTGAAGAGCGATTATTTGATGGCAGGAACGCAGGTAGGATTTAAGTTTCACTGGACCTGTTATGCAGCGGGCGCGATGCATATCGTTTTTTTGATGATGTTTTTGCATTTTGACATGAGTCTGTTGGCGGCTGTGAATTGTTTCAGTATTTTTCTATATATCCTCGGAGGAACGATTACGAGATATACAGACATGTCAAAACATGCATTGGCGTGGATTATTGCAATTTATGTAGAGATTCTTCTTCATGCTGTTGTTTGCACGATAATACAGGGGCTGGAGGTCTCTTTTTTCTATTTTCCGCTGGTAGCTATGCCGCTCTACGCATATTATTTGTTTATGTATTGTAAGAAGAGAACATTTATCAAAACAATTATTACAATGGGCATCGTTACGCTGATTGTAATTGCAGGGGTTATTCTGTTTGTAGAAAATGTAGGATCGATTTACTCTCTGGCAAATGTGCATGCTCTGTCACATACGGGGATTACGATTTTCCGTGGAATTAATATTACGTTTACTTTTGGGATTGTTCTGGCATTTACAGTGATATTCTGTGTTGAGGTTATGCAGCTGCTTAGTCGGTTAACCTATATTGCAACTCATGATTCGATGACGGGGCTTGCCAACCGCCGCAGCCTTTGGGGATTTTTTGAAGAACTGGAGCAGAGCGGGGATAAATACTGTATTATTATGGGCGATCTGGATGATTTTAAGAAAATTAATGATACATATGGGCACAGCTGTGGAGATGAGGTGCTGGAGTCTGTTGCACGTATTATTCTCGAGCAAACTGCGGATAATGAGATGGCATGCCGCTGGGGAGGGGAAGAAATCGTAATCGTAATGCGGGGGACGCGGACAGAGTGCCTGAAACGCGTAAATGAAATTAAATCAAGGATTTGTGCCCTGGATATTGTTCATGACAGCCAGCCGGTGAAGGTGACAATGACATTTGGATTTGCAGACTGCGAAGAGGAGATTGCAAAGAATGTAATTGAGGAGAAGAATAAAAATACGGATCAGGCCGTATCAGGGACGAGACAGCGTCTCGCGATTGACTTGCTGATTCCGATTGTTGATGAGCGTCTTTATGCCGGGAAGCACAGTGGAAAAAATATCATTATTTCAGCATGAAACATATGTGGCTGACGGATGTGTTTATTCTAGTAAATTACAAATAGGGGCTTGACAAACACGCACGCGGATAATATACTTATCAGGTGCGTGTTTTTTGCATTCTTTTTTGTGTGCAATCATGAAAAGGAGACGCACGGTAATCCAAAATTATAATCACAGG
>CAYYGS010000184.1:0-5498 GCA_964471335.1 uncultured Jutongia sp. | reverse complement strand
GCGGCAAATAATATCATAGCGAAAAAGAGGATCCCGATGATGCGGCCGGCGCCTCCCATAGAATGAAATACTTTTGGCAGGGAGACAAACATCAGACCCGGCCCGGAGCTTTGCATCCCTTCTGTGCCCATAAATGTGAATACAGCGGGAATGATCATGACACCTGCGAGAAAAGCAACTGCGGTATCGAAGATTTCGATTTGGTTAATCGACTGCATCAGATTAGCGTCATCACGCACGTAGGAGCCATATGTCACCATGATTCCCATCGCAACGCTCAGGCTGAAAAATAACTGTCCCATCGCATCAATCAGCACCTGTCCAAAGGAGCGGAGCGTAATACCATCCAGATTCGGTATAATATAAATTTTAAAGCCCTGCAGTCCTGTCCTCGTGGCACCGTCGGCATCCGTATGGCTGATCGTCAGCGAAAAGACGGCAATGCCGATGACGAGGAGCAGGAGCAGCGGCATTATTATTTTGGAGAAAGATTCGATGCCGTGGTTTACGCCGCGGAATACAATAAAAGCGACTGCGCCCAGAAAGACCATCATCAAAGCAACGGGCATAATTTTTTGTGAAATATACCCGGAGAAATAGCCATCTGCGGCAATGGCAGAGATATCCTCTGTCATATATGCCAGAAAATATTTGACAACTCAGCCGCCAATTACACAGTAGTAGGGCAGGATAATGACAGGCACCAGAGATGCCAGAACTCCAAGGGGTTTCCATTTTGCGGAGATCTGTCCATAAGCTGTCAGGGGGCTCTGTTTCGTATTACGTCCAATGGCGATCTCTGTCGTGAGAAGCGTGAATCCAAAGGTCAGCGCCAGAATCAGATATACCACCAGAAATAATCCGCCGCCGTCTTTGGCGGCCAGATACGGAAAACGCCAGATATTTCCGAGTCCTACAGCGCTGCCCGCGGCTGCCAGTACAAAACCGATAGAACCGGAAAAGGAATTTCTTTTTTCTTTGCCACTCATTTTCATCCTCATTTCTTTCATCATATTTACAGATAATCATTGTATTAGTATAACAAATATCCCCCATTGTGGGAAGAATTAAATTGCATCGGCTCTGCAATCGTGTTAGAATGGTATTTAACCGCGCTGGCAATATTTTATGTTTCACGTCATTTATCCTTTGAGTGGGATATGGACATATTTCACAGGGAAGGGAAATGTAGAGCAAAAACAGGAGAAGGCAGGAGAACGAGGATGAGAATAGACTTATTTAAAGAAATCTTTGCGGAACCATTTGAAAAATATGGTTTTATAATGTGCAAAGGGGATCAGTCGTATCTGGTGAGGATGGCCGGGGACGAAATCATCCATCTGATTACCTATGAGGAATATGAGAATTATGATCATGGACATGGGAAAAATTATTATTCTGTAAGGGGAGGGGTGATCTCGGTATATCGTCATTCTGTCCGGGTATTGCGCCGTCCGGATGCCAGCGTGTCTCACATGCACGATCTGGTGGATTTCTACCTTAACAAGCATTATCAAAACTATGATAAAGAATATTGTCAGAAACTGGTAGAGCTGGGGCATTATATAGAGGACGACGAGATGTCCATGAGACTGGCGCTGAGAAATCTCAAGAATGCTGCGGAGGAGATTATTTTGCCGAAGCTGGACCAGGTGACGGATCTGGACTCCTGTATCAGGTATTATGAAGAATTTTTCGGGGATTCCCTGATGGTGCCGGAATACGATGAAAAAACAGGTAGATTCGGGTGTGAATATGATGAGGGGTTTTTGTACATCAAGGCAGACAGACATGACGACCTGATTCCTGAGACGAAGGAGAGGATTGTCAGAAGATGTGCGCAGTTAGATGTGAATGACATAGGGTATTCTCCGGAACTGATATCTAAAAAAACGGAAGAAAAAAGAAGAACTCTGATTGCAAGGCGGGACAGGATATTTAATGATCCTGTAATATATGCAAGTGCGCAGAAGGAAATGGAGAAATGCAGGGAAAGGAACCTGCCGGATCTGCGGAATTATGGATTGAATATATGAGAAGAGAGTGAAGGGGGAGCGTATGTCGGAAGAGATCAATAAAGGGCAGGATAACCGTGATAATGAATATGAGGACGTCTGCTATATCTGTCGTCGGCCGGAGAGCAAGGCGGGGAGGATGGTACGGATTCCGAATAATATCTGTATCTGCCAGGATTGTATGCAGAAAACATTTGATTCTATGGGGTCAATGAACATGAATATGTTTCCGGGGATGCCGTATATGGACATGTTTACCGGGGGTGCGGCGCCTGCTTATGAGGAAATTCCAAAGAACCAGAAGCTGAAACGGAAGAAGCCGGAGCCCAAAGCAGAGGAGAAAAAGGAAGCGAAGACAGGGGAGCAGGAGGAGATCTTTGATTTGGCGCATCTCCCTGCCCCGCATATTATCAAACAGCATCTGGATGAGTATGTCATCGGGCAGGAACATGCCAAGAAGGTAATGGCCGTTGCGGTTTACAATCATTATAAGAGGGTGCTGACGGACTCGATGGATGATATTGAGATTGAGAAATCAAATATGCTGATGGTGGGGCCGACCGGTTGTGGCAAAACGCATATGGTGAAGACGCTGGCGAGGATCCTGCAGGTGCCGTTGGCGATTACGGATGCCACATCACTGACAGAGGCAGGCTATATCGGCGACGACGTGGAAAGTGTGCTGTCGAAGCTGCTGGCGGCGGCAGATAATGATGTGGAAAAGGCGGAGCATGGCATTATTTTCATTGATGAGATTGACAAGATTGCAAAGAAGAGGAATACCAACAGCCGTGACGTGAGTGGAGAATCTGTCCAGCAGGGAATGCTGAAGCTGCTGGAGGGCAGCAAGGTCGAAGTGCCGGTCGGGGCAACGAGCAAGAATGCGATGGTGCCGATGGCGACAGTTGATACAAGAAATATTCTTTTTATTTGCGGTGGAGCTTTTCCGGAACTTGATAAGGTGATCCAGAAGCGTCTGACAAGACAGGCCTCGATTGGTTTTCGGGCAGAACTTAAAGATGCCTTTGACAAGGATGATCTGCTGTCTAAGGTGACAGTGGAGGATTTAAGGGAGTTTGGAATGATACCGGAGTTTCTGGGACGCCTTCCGATTATCTGTTCCCTGCAGGCGATGACGGAGGATATGCTGGCACAGATCATGACACAGCCGAAGAATGCGATCCTGAAGCAGTATCAGAAACTGCTTCTGCTGGATGAGGTTGACCTGCAGTTTGAGGAGGATGCGATTGCATCAGTAGCGAAGAAGGCGGCGGAGAAAAAGACGGGAGCGAGAGCGCTCCGTGCCCTGATTGAGGAATTTATGATGGACATTATGTATGAAATTCCGAAGGATGATTTGATTGGCAGGGTAATTATTACGAAGGATTATATTGAAAATCACGGCGCGCCCCGCATTGAGATGCGCGGCAGCGGGGAGGCGCGGCCTCTGTCACGGAAATTGATGCTGGAATCGGGAGATTCTGTCTAGTAATCATAAATTAAGTTCTTGATCTCTTGATTGCAAAGCGTAAGCTTAACGGCAAGAAGCTTAGTTTACGGTGTACCAGTTAGCATTAACTGGCCGTCTGCATAAAATATTTAAAAAAGTAAAATGAGGAATTTTATGGATAATTGCCAGGATATTATTTATTCGGAGGATTATGAGGATTTTATCATTGAATATGCAGGGCAGGAGGAGATATTTCGGGATAGTGTCTGGGGACAGTGTATTCAGCGTGTAGATCCGCAGTTTGGTGTGATTTACCAGAACAGACAAAACATGATGGAGAGCTGGCGTAACAACATTTTGATGATGCCGCGCCTCTTCGGGCTGCTGGCGTCCGACGAAATGCTGGATGAGGCGGGCGTGACGCCGGTCAGACGTCAATCGAGGCTGGCTCTATATGGACAGGGCATCCTGTTTGGGATTGTTGATACGGGGGCTGCAGTACGATAAATCTCACTTAAGAAAATCCTAAGAAAACTCGTCTTTACTTTTCCAAAAGATGGGGCTAAGATATATGTGGAGAATAACGAGAATGACGCGGAGACACAGCGCAGAAATGAGGAAAAAATGGAAGAAAAATATTTTCAGGAAGCACACGCAGTAATGGAGGAAGTGAAAAAGGCTGTCATTGGCAAGGATGAATGTGTCCGTCTGGCGATGGCGGCAATCTTGGCGGGAGGCCATATACTGATCGATGATATCCCGGGAGTCGGGAAGACAACGCTTGCGATGGCATTTGCAAATGTAATGGAGATGGAGAGCCAGCGTGTCCAGTTTACACCGGACGTTCTGCCGGCAGATATTCTGGGCTTTTCTATGTATCAAAAGGCGCAGGGTGATTTTGTGTATCAGCCGGGAGCCATTATGTGTAATCTTTTCCTGGCGGATGAGATTAACCGTACGTCACCAAAGACGCAGTCGGCCCTTTTGGAGGTCATGGAGGAGGGGCATGTGACGGTGGATGGTGTTACAAGGCCGGTGCCGGATCCCTTTGTAGTCATCGCTACGGAGAATCCGGTGGGTAGTGTCGGTACACAGCTTCTTCCGGAGTCACAGCTGGATCGTTTTATGATTGGCATGACGATGGGATATCCGGATGCTGCAAATGAGATTGAGATTGCGAAGGGGCGCAGCATGGGTGTGCCGTTGCAGGAGATTCGGAGTGTTGTGCCGGCAGGCGAGCTGGCAGGGATGAAACAGGCGGTGGATCAGATTTATTTGCATGATGAGATATATGAATATATTGTTGAGCTGGTGCGGGCCACGAGAGAGCACAGTTTGGTGGAGCTGGGGGTTAGCCCGCGTGGAACGATCGCGCTTGTGAAGATGGCAAAGGCGGTGGCATTCCTGGCAGGGAGGCCGTATGTGATTCCTGACGACATTCTCTCGATTTTCGGCGCGGTATCGACGCATCGTATCGTGTTGAATTCTAAGGCGAGGGTCGGACATGTTTCGGTTGAAAATGTGTTGGAGCAGGTGGTTGATTCTGTGGAGAAACCACGCGTACGACAGGGAGGATTCGTTTGAAACGGTTGATTTTTTATCTGATTACGGTAGCAGCCACGTTTTATATTGCTGTTTTATACGGGAGCACCAGCTTTCTGATGCTCTTTTATGCGGAACTGGCATTGCCCGCCGTTCTGCTTCTGTCGATCTGGCCGTTGCGCAAACAGATTGATGTGGGGCTTTCTATTCCGGTACCCGTAGCGGAGCAGGGACAGAAGGCGCAGGTGCGCGTCCGTCTGCGTAAGCGGGGGATATGGCCGGCTGGGCGTGTAGCGGTACAGGTGGCTTCTTATGTTCCCATGTTACCACAGCCCAGGCTGACATGGTTTTATGGCCATGTGCAGGGAGGATTGGAGGATGACGGACAGGCGGAATGGCGCATGGAATATGAAGCAGGCGGCGTGGGAAACGTACAGATGGAGATTACGAGAGTATGGTGCTATGACCTGCTTGGAATGGTGCGCCTGCCA
>CAYYGS010000183.1:0-5583 GCA_964471335.1 uncultured Jutongia sp. | reverse complement strand
ATTTCCTTTAAATTCTGCTGGATAATACTTTCCGATTCGTAATCGAGAGCCGAAGGAAAAATTAGCTAAAATGAAATCAATAATTTGTACTGTAAGTGATGTAATTGGCACAACTGCTGTTAATAATGTTTGAAGCCCATCAAATCCTTTGCTTTCTTCATATTTGATATTATTACCAAATTGTTGTTGTAACGCTTCAATTAATTCTTTGTCATTTTTTTCAAAAGATATGACTAATTCCATTTTATTTATCACCTTTCTTCTGCTATTTTAAAAATAAAGGGTGCTGGCCTGCTGGACTTACACCCTTCACAATCTGTATTACTCCTTTATTTTGTCAATATCTGTCATATTTACACCACAAACATTTAATATTGCCTTTAGCGTCAAATACTCATCTTTTAATTTTGCATATGTTTCGACAGCATTTTCCTTCTTTGCTAAAAGCATGTACTCTTGGATTTTTCTAAAATCATCTATAGCAGCTTTAGCAACTTCTACACCTGTTGGCATAGCATCACCCCCAAATCATAAAATATATTATGTTGGCAATAGTATATCATGAAGCTTCGCATCCTGATCTTGTTGCGCCCTCATAAGCAAACTTGCTCAATCTGCTTATCATTATATCATAATCAAAACGTAAAGTCTATCATTTTCTAATCTAAAAGTTGCCTCCACCACAACCTTATCCACACCACCCAGTACTTTTCATAATTTGTCATCAATAAGACAGGCGTTTCCATGTGTGAAGTTCAAATAAAAAAATTTGCAACCGATTCCTATGTTATTACAATGTATAAGTGTAAGGCGGATGGAATCAATTCTTTTCGCCCTGCAAAACCAGGATATGACGTCAAATACTGGAGGAACCATAAATGAATGTTACAGAATTAGAGGAATGTATTCGTTTATACGGAAAAGATATCTATTCCTTTTGCAGGCAATTGACCCATAGTAAGTTGGAAGCGGATGAGCTTTATCAGGATACTTTTTTAAAGACGGTTGAAATGCTGGAGCGCATTCAGCCGGAATCCAATCCCAAAAGCTATCTGCTGTCTGTTGCGGTGCGGCTTTGGAAGAATAAAAGACGTAAATATGCATGGAGAAACAGGATAGCCAGTATGGAAAGTCTTACAGAAGAAAAGCAGGATTGCATTCGGGGGGAAACCTGTTCTCCGGAGGAGCAGATCATAGAAAAGGAGCAGACTGTGATTCTGAAAAAAAGGGTAGATGAGCTGGAGGACAAATATCGCATACCCATTTATCTCTATTATATGGAGGAGTTATCCATACAGGAAATTGCAAAAGCGTTAAAACTTCCGAAGGGAACTGTAAAAAGCAGACTATTTCGGGCAAGAGAGTTGTTAAGGCAAGCGTGTCAGGAAATTTTGGATTAGCCGAAAGAGATGCTTAGAATTTCCGAAAAATGATGCAAGGACGCAAAATTTACATAAGCAAATTTATCAGCTTTGTGATTTTGAGCCGCCAAAGGGCGGCATACCGTTAGAAACGGCATGGAGGATTATATGAAAGATAATTTAGAAAAGATGCTGCGGCATGCCCTCACTCCAACAGAAGAACCGGATGCCTGTGTAAATCAATGCATTGTCAATTCTGTGCGGAAGATGCAGGAGGAAACAAAGGAAGCAGAAATGGAGGTTTCTATGAGAAAATCATGGATGAAACGGGTATCTGTTGTGGCAGCGGTGGCAGCCTTAGTAGTTTCGGCTGGGGGATTGTCAGCCTATGCGGCATGGAAGTATATGAAACCGGAACAGGTAGCAATGGAAGTAGGGGATCAAAAACTGGCAGAGGCTTTTCAGGGAAAAGACAGCATAACTATTAATGAGAGTCAGAGCTATGGGGGGTATACTGTAACTTTGATGGGGACGACATCCGGAAAAAATCTCAGCAAATATTCAATTGAAGACGATGGTGAAATTAAGGAGGACAGAACCTACGCTGTGGTTGCCATTGAGAAGGAGGATGGCACCAGGATGGCAGAATCGGATCGGATGTCTGATTTGCCGGAGGAGGAATCGAATTTTCTGGTATGACCTCTGACACGGGGAGAGGAGCCGAGATGGATTAATATCTACTGCATGAATGGCGGAGGCACCATTATGTTGAAAGATGGCGTGATGTACCAGATAATTGACTGTGATAATCTGGAGGTTTTTGCGGAGAGGGGAGTGTATCTCAGCGTAAATCATTCTACCTTCTTTGAGGCTGAAGCGTATCAGTTTGATAAGGAGTCAGGAGAAATCACAAGAAATGACGATTATGAGGGGTTGAATGCGTTATTCCGGCTTCCGTTGGATTTAACTAAGGCAGACGAAAAAGCAGCACAGGAGCAGCTGCGTCGATGGAAGGAGGAGATGAACGGTTCCGATGAGGAAAATGTAGAGGAGGAAGATACGGAGAATGATGGTGAGCGTCGTGATTGGAATACGAAAAATCTGAAAAAGTATGCAAGGCTTCTTCCGAAAAAAGTACAGACCCTGACACCAGATAAGGATGGTTATATTCACTGTAAGTCTTGGAGTTATGGTGGAACCACTACAGGTGACTCAGAAATTCTTGTGGATGGCATCTTTGAGAAAGGCTTTGTGGGCATGTCAGAGTGTATGACTGTCATTCGTGGCTGCACAGAAAGTAAAGAGAAGGATTTAATCGAAACCTACACCAGAAACGAAGATGGAACTATCACGATGGCAGTTTACTGCGAGAAATAATAATTGTAAAACAGAGGCCATGAACGGGGAATTTCCTATTCCCTGTTCATGGCCTCTGTTATTATGTTAATCTTCCTTAAAGTTTTGCAATATCCTGAAAACAGTCTTTCAGGCTGTCGTACAGCTTCTTATAAACCTGATGATATTTGTCATATTCCTTTGTTGCGGCAGGATCCGGATGACATTCCTTGTCCGGATCAGTATGGATCATCTGACGGCAGGCGTCTTCTACGCTGTCATAGAGTCCTGCGCCGACTCCTGCGAGGATTGCCACACCGAGGGCAGGTCCTTCTGTCGCTGTCACAGTCTTAACATCACAGCCGTACATATCAGCCATCATCTGACGCTGTACCGCGTTCTTGGCACCGCCGCCGCATGCCATCATTTCTGTGACATTTACGCCCATTTCCTTGAGGATATCATTGCAATCCGTCAGCGAATAGCTGATACCCTCCATGACAGCGCGAACCATATCGGCAGTCGTGTGCATGCTGGAAAGACCAAAGAAGACGCCGCGGCAGCTGGGATCCAGATGCGGTGTACGTTCACCGTTTAAGTATGGAAGATAGAGCAGGCGGTTGGCGCCGATCGGAGTTTTCAGTACGTCGGCATTGACCAGTTCATACAGGCCGCAGCCCTGCTCCTCTGCCTTGCGTGTATACTCTGTCCCGATATGATCCATGAACCATGACAGAGAATAGCCTGCCGCCTGTGTCACGCCCATGACATGCCATGCGCCCGGGACAGCACAGCAGAAGGTATGTACTCGTCCTTTCGGATCGATCGAGATATTGCTGGAATGGGCAAATACGACGCCGCTCGTTCCGATGGTTGTAAATGCCTTGCCATCCTCTACGACTCCGGTTCCGACAGCTGCTGCTGCGTTGTCACCTGCGCCGCCGACTACAACGGTATTGGCGGAAAGACCTGTCTTTGCAGCGATATCCGGTAAGATTGTTCCTGTCACCTCCGGTGATTCATAAACCTTCGGCAAAAGGCTCTTGTCAATCTCCAGGATTTCCAGCAGTTCATCGGACCACTGGCGCTTCGGCACGTCGAGAAGCTGCATACCGGAAGCGTCTGATACTTCGGTAGCAAATTCTCCGGTCAGGATATATCTGACATAATCCTTCGGAAGAAGGATATGCTTGCATTTAGCATAATTTTCCGGTTCGTTATTGCGTACCCAGAGAATTTTGGAGGCTGTAAAGCCTGTCATGGCAGGATTGGCGGTAATGTCAATCAGCTTCTGTGCACCGACCTTTTCCGTCATCTCCTGACATTCCTTTTCGGTACGCTGGTCGCACCAGATAATCGAGGGACGGATCACCTCGCCTGCCTCATCCAGCATGACAAGACCGTGCATCTGGCCGGAAATACCGAGTCCCTTGATGTCTTCTGCATTTACTCCGGAGTCCTTGACAACGGCAGCGATCGTTTCGAGTGCCGCATCACGCCAGTCTTCCGGCTTCTGCTCTGCCCAGCCGTTGTTCGGCGTATACAGGGGATAATCCTTGCCGGCAGATGTAATCACTGTGCCATTTTCGTCGAAAAGGACTGTTTTCGTCGAAGAGGTACCCAAATCAATACCAATTAAATAATTCATATTCATGATTCCTTTCTTGTTCTGTTAGGAAAAAGGATTTTCTGTTTTATAGAGCTGTCCCTTCGGATGGTTGTATCCGATCTCATCCACATCTACGCCGATATACTTAAATACCTCATAGAGCTGCTTGCCGAAGTGACCGAAGGCTACAGCGCCGTGATGCGGATAGTTCCCCTCGATCAGGACATGACGGTAGAAGCGTCCCATTTCGGAAATGGCAAAGATGCCGATGGAGCCGAAGGAACGTGTAGCTACCGGAAGTACTTCGCCCTGCGCGATATATCCGCGGAGTTTTGCATCTGAAGTGCTCTGGAGACGGAAGAATGTGATTTCGCCCGGAACAATATCTCCCTCCAGTGTGCCGTTTGTTACCTCTTCCGGCAGTGAGCGGGCCATGATCATCTGGTTCTTCATCTCGCAGGAGGACAACTTGGAAGAGGCTGTATTTCCACAGTGGAAGCCCATGAAAATATCCTTCTGTGTATAGTTGTATTTATTTTCGATATCTTCCTTATAGATATCTGCGGGAACGGTATTATTAATATCCAGCAGAGTTACGGTGTCTTCGCTGACCACGGTTCCGATAAACTCGCTGAGTGCTCCGTAGATATCTACCTCGCAGGATACCGGAATGCCCATCTGGGTCAGACGGCTGTTAACATAGCATGGAACGAATCCAAACTGTGTCTGGAAGGCAGGCCAGCATTTTCCGGCAACCGCCACATATTTGCGGTATCCCTTATGTTCTTCGATCCAATCCAGAAGAGTCAGCTCATACTGTGCCAGCTTTTCCAGGATCTCCGGCTTCTTATTGCCGGTTCCCAGTTCGTCAGCCATATCTTTTACCACATCGGGGATACGCTTGTCTCCGGCGTGGTTGTTGAAAGCCTCAAATAAATCGAGCTCGGAATTCTCCTCAATCTCTACCCCTAAATTATAGAGCTGCTTGATCGGTGCGTTGCAGGCAAGGAAATTCAGAGGGCGCGGTCCGAAGCTGATGATTTTTAAATTGTTCAGTGCATAGACTGCCTTAGCGATCGGAAGGAATTCGTGGATCATATCCGCACACTCCTCTGCAGTGCCAACCGGATATTCCGGAATATAAGCCTTGACATTGCGGAGCTTCAGGTTATAGCTGGCATTGAGCATGCCGCAATAAGCATCGCCTCGTCCCTGTACCAGTCCGCCGTCTTGTGATGTCTCTTCAGCAGCGGCAACAAACATCTTCGGGCCGTCAAA
>CAYYGS010000182.1:0-5601 GCA_964471335.1 uncultured Jutongia sp. | reverse complement strand
GTTCTCTGCTGCCGCCACCGGGCAGTCCTTTGTATGGGCAACAATTTCAAATCCATCTGCCGCTTTGGAAATATAATCATTATGACTCATCCAGCAGATCGTTTTGGGAGACACACCCGTAAAGAGCGGTGAATTCTGGTCTACAGACACTTCTATTTTCCCATATTCCCTCACTGGCGCTTTTTCTACCGTTCCGCCAAGCAGAAACTGCATCATCTGCGCTCCATAGCAAAGTCCCAAAATCGGGATACCAATTTCAAATAATTCCTGACTATATGTTGGTGCATCCGCCTCATAGCAGCTATTCGGTCCCCCCGTCAAAATAATTCCTTTCGGCTTCATCTTCCTGATCTCCTCCAAAGCCGTCTTATAGGAATAGATTTCACAATAGACATTGCATTCGCGCACACGCCTTGCCACCAATTGATTATATTGACCTCCAAAGTCAATTACGATAACCTTTTCGTGATTCATCTGTAGATCCCTTCTGCCGATGTCGTAAAAAGCAGCCTTTCCTTTTTTTCTCATTATATGTTAAGTCCTCTTAAATAGCAAGTTCAGATTCACTAATTACCGGAGCTTTTGTAATGCCGCAGGCTGTATCTCCAAAACAGATAAACCACAAAAAATAGCACCCCTCCGACTGCCGGAGTCAGATAGAGATAAATCTGCGGATACTGCTGCATATCCGGTTTGCGAAGCAGATACTGGGCGGGGAAATAATTGACAAACGCAAACGGCACAACATAAATCATACAAATCTGTATCGGTTTGGCAAAAATACTGATGGGATAACCTGCAAATTTCCTCATATCCCAGTAAAAAACCTCCTTCAAACTGCCCGTTTCCAACAGGTAAATGTTCAGCGTCGCAAAAAGCAGAAAAATAGCCCCTTGAATCAGTACACCGCCTGCCAGTGCAAAAATATAATACAATACCCGAAAAAACGTCCACTGAATTCCCACCCTTCCAGCCGAGAGTATAAATAAAAGAAGGCCAAGACCGCCATGCCCAATAGCCGCAAACCAGTCCGCATTAACAAAAATCAGCTGGAATAAAACGCCCCTCGGCCTCAACAGAAAACGGTCAAGCCCCCCTGCTCTTATTGTCCAGCCAAAATCCCTCAATCCGGTAAAAAATAAAATCATGATTCCATATGTCAAAAACAAAAGACTGAATAAAAAGAGCATTTCCGATAAATTCCAGCCATTTAATGTATCGAATTTCAGCAGTGCAAAATAAATAACGATGATACCTGTTGACTCTCTCAAAAAGACAGCCAGTGACCGGAGCACGGCATCTACTTTATATTGAAACCACGCCTTCATAATTGTTTTTGTGTAAACCGCTATTAAGTGCATACTATTTGCCATCTCTTCCTAACCTCCCTGCACCACAAGTTTTTTCTGTCCCTTTATCCAAAGGAAATTTCCGAACGCATATACAATTGCAATCCAGAAAATCTGTATGAGACACTGTGTCAGTATTTCGTTATAAGTAAGATGTCCCATATATATCTGCACCGGAGTAAAATAAATACTGGAAAACGGTGTGAAACGAATCACGCCGTTCATCCATTCCGGCATAAACCAGAGGGGAATCATAGAGCCTGAAAGCACATTGATAAATACGTTTTTTATCGTGACAATACTCCAGACATTCAACAGCCAGAATGACAGCATCTGTGTAACAAGGCTTATCGTCCAGAGTACCCCGTAACCAAGAAGAGCACTCACAACAAAAAGCAGAAACATAATGCCGCTTGCCGGCCTCATAACTCCCACAAACAGGACAGATACGATCAATGCAGGAACAAAGCGGAATATCAGTTCAAACAATGCGTTTCCGAGATTTTCTGCCGCCATACGCCCCTGTAAATTAATTGGGCGCAGCAGCTCATTGGCAATACTGCCATCCCTTATTTTGTCCGGAATAAAAAAGTCGTCAACTCTAAATACAGCCTCCATACAGATGGAGAGTACAAAGTTTGTTGTTACCATCATCATGGAAATACCATCCACCTCTGTGCGCCCGCCGTACAGTGTCCTGTATATTTCCCAGTAAATAAAAACACGGAGCAGTATATTAACGATTCCCATGAGATGGTCAAAACGATAGGCACTTCTGGCCAGAAAACTTTTCTTTGCGTAGGCAAGATAAGGTTCTAATCGCATCTGTTACACCTCCCCGCCATATATTTTACAAATCAGTTCATCAATTTCCGGTTCTGTAATATTGATATCACGGATACTGTAATGTGTCAGAAGATGGTTCATTAATTCATTAATATGCACCTGACCCTGCTCATAAGTAAATCGTTTCTTTATATGTCCCTCTTCCTTTAATGGCTGCACCCTCACATGTTCCAGCGGTGCAATCTCACACTCAAAATTAAACTCCACATCGAGCTGCCTTGTCGTTCCAAACTTTTCCCGGATTCCCTGAAGAGAACCATCGTACATTTTAGAACCCTGGTCTATGATTATCAGACGTTCGCAGGTTTTTTCAATATCCTGCATGTCATGTGTCGTAAAAATCATGGTAACCTGTTCTTTCCTGTTTAACTCCTTTATAAAATCCCGAATAACCTGTTTTCCTACCACATCCACGCCGATGGTAGGCTCATCAAAAAAGACAATTTTCGGAGAGTGAAGCAGCGAGGCCACAATATCTGCACGCATGCGCTGCCCTAGGGAGAGCTGCCGTACCGGCTGATTAATAAAACCTCCCATATCGAGCATATCCATAAACTGATTTAGATTTTTCTTATAGATCTCTTCCGGTATCGCATAAATAGCCCGCAGCAGTTCATAGCTGTCCTGAAGCGGCAAATCCCACTGCAGCTGGGACTTTTGTCCAAACACAACGCCAATATTTCCCACATATTTTTTCCTCTGCCTGTAGGGAATAAATTCACCGACACGAATACTCCCTTTATCCGGACATAAAATGCCCGACAACATTTTTATCATTGTGGATTTTCCCGCTCCGTTCGGTCCGATAAATCCCAGCATCTCCCCCTGCCCAATTTGAAAACTTACCTCTTTCACCGCCTCCTTTTTCTCGTACTTCGGCGCAAACAAATTTGCTATCATCCCCGGTATCCCGGCCGAGCGCTTGCTTACCTTAAACATTTTACTCACATTCTCAACTTCAATAAACTCACTCATCATTTCTCCTTTCTGCCGAGGTATCCGCAATGACATCCGACAAATTTTGTTTCATAACATTAATCCGGACAATTTGCGTCTGTCCCAGTATTCTCTGTATGATTTCTGCCGCCGAGATGTGGTTGGCGTTATAGGCAAGCTGCAACGTATCCTGTTGTATGCGGTACCACAATAAAGGAATATCCTCCATATCCGGAAGCCGTCCCTCAAACCGGACTTCAATCTGGCCAATCGGGGCAAATCGGCGAATCAGTCCGTCCCTGTCGCCATAATATAAAACCCGCCCTTTGTCGAGAAGTATAATACGGTCACACACCTGTCTGATTTCTTCCATATTGTGGGAAGAAATCAGTATCGTTGCACCGGATTCTTTTTTTCTCTGCAGCTGTTTCCAAAATACACGTTTCCCTTGTTCATCCAGGCCATTGACCGGTTCATCAAATAAATATAATCCGGCCTCCCCCATCAAGACAGCGGCCAGCTCAACCCGTCTTCTCTGTCCAAGGGACAACTGTTTCACCGGTTTATCTACATACTCTGAAAAGCAGAACTGCCTTTCTAACATTTTGTATTCTTCACAAAGCATGTTTCTATCCCATGGATACAACGCCTCCATTAAGTGAAATTGACAGCGGGCCGTTTCCTCTTCCTGGAAATAAAAATGCTCCGCAAAATAAGCATGCAGACAAGTGGAAAGCTGCCTTCTTTCCTTTACCGGATTTTTCCCCATTGTGCGCACAATCCCCACATCACTTTCTAACAATCCGCTTACCAGTTTCAGCAGAGTTGTCTTCCCCGCTCCGGATGCACCAATAATGCCCACAGCCACACCTTCCGGGATATAAAGGTCTATATCCTTAAGAATAAATTTCCCGGCATTTTGAAAATAAATCATATCTTTCCTTTCTATGCCCAATAATAATCCCCTGCAGGTTCTTCCTGCAAGGGATTGGGATAAACAACCGTTATTTAGGGATATACGCACAGGCACAAAAAAAATTATCTGCCTCATACACGTCAAACATCCCCTGATAGCTTTCTGTGATTTCTCTCATTCTGGAAATTCCGATACCGTGAGAAGAGCGATCCGTTTTCTCAGATTTCAATTCGGGATTCCGCCCGAAAACAGAATTTTCTATCCTATTTTTCACACAGATTGTTTCGTATCCTCTTTTTACAGAAACAATCAGATGCAGCTCCCGCCTGCCTTTCCTTTCCTTCTGACATGCCTCAACCGCATTATCCAGCATATTATTTAATAACGCGGAAAAATCAATACTTTTCATCTTTTCAAACGCTAAGTTTTCAATTTCGGCCTTTATCTGCACACCCTGTTCTCTTGCAGATTGAAATTTTTCATTTATAATATGGTTCATCAATTCATTTCCGGTCTCCACATAACTATTCATCACATTTAACTTGTCCAGAATTTCCGAGGAATACTCTCTTGCACCCTCATAATCTTCCACCGCCAGATAGGAGGACAGCACCATAATATGGTTTTTCATATCATGTTTCAGCCGTCGTGTACTTTCATGCAGGGAGCGGATTTCCTCATCCTGTGAGCGAAACTGCTTCTGTTGTTCCAGTAGCTGATTGTACGCATACTCTAATTCCAACTTTTTTGTGTAAAGCTTTTCATACTCAGCCTGCAAAGTATCATACCGGTTTTTCCATTGTTTTTGTCTTATCATGGTGCCTACCTCAAATATTCCATCAACTGCTGCCTGGCCTTCCCTGCAAAAAACTTCCCAAGGGAAATGTGTGTCCCATCTGTCAACTCGATCTCTTCCCTGCCAATCAACCGGACTGCCGACTGGTTTACCAAAAATCCTTTATGCACCCGGACAAATCCATAATGGGCAAGACTGTTTTCTACTGCAGTGACTGTGCTGCGGAAACGATAACTCTCCTTGTCTGTATAAACTTTAAGATAATTTCCATCCGCTTCAAAATACAAAATATCCGCCAAAAAAAGGGCGGCATCCTTCCCCTCTGTACGAAAATGAAACCGACGCTTTGACGATTTCAACTGCTCACTGCAGTCGTCCAGAACTTTCTCTATTTCCTGTTTAAAATAATTTTTTCGGATAAAACCAAACGGATGGTACTGCAGGCTCTCATACACTAACTCATCATGACTTGTAACAAAAACAAGAAGAGGGGGCTTGTAAAGCCCCGAAAGCGCTTTCGCAATATCCATCCCGCTGATTTCCGGCATATCAATATCCAAAAATAATATGTCACATGCCGAGACTTCTATTTTTTCCAGCAGCTTGCTGCCGGTATCAAAACAGAGAATTGCTGCCTCCGGTACATGACATTTGATCTCTTTTTCCAGTTCCTTTAATATTAGCTTTTCATCATCACATATATATACTCTCATAACTCTGAATTATACACCTTAGCCCCATTTCCGTCCACTCAAAAA
>CAYYGS010000181.1:3487-5626 GCA_964471335.1 uncultured Jutongia sp. | reverse complement strand
CCGTTTATTTTTTTCGTTGCTTTTCCCTCCATGGCGTTTCATATAGCCGTATTCGACCAGTTCCCGCCGGACTGCCGTCAGATCCTCCTCCTGTCTTGCAATCTCAAGCGAATTCAGGATTGATTCCAGATGGCTGATTTCCCCCCGTGTCTCTTCGGTCTGTACGGTAAGAGCCTCATACGTCCGTTTCAGCTTTGCATAGCGGTTAAAATATTTCTTGGCATTTTCCATCGCATCCAAATCGGGATCGAGTGGGATTGTAATTTCCTCATTTGTATAATAATTTTCACAGGTCAGGGATTTTTCGCCGCCGGATAAACTATATCCATAAGTGGTTAAAAGCTCGCCGTAAACCTTGTATTTTTCCCGTTTTTCCGTGTCCCGCAGCTGTTTTGTCTGCAAATCATATTTTTTACGGTTTCTCTCCAGAGCCGTATTTGTGATTTTGCGCAGGTCAATCGACTTCTGGCGGATGCGGGAGTAGGCCTCCTTTGCCGCATAATAGTCAAAAAGCATTTCGCTTGCGCTGTCGTACTGCCGGACCTCATAAGCGCTGTCACCTTCATAGGAGGTGAGTGGGAGAGAAGAAAATTCGATCGGTTCCTTTCCCTTGTGCACGATGAGAGGCTGAAAGTCTCCCTGACGAAGCGCATCCCGCAGCTGCTCAAAATTGCGAAAGATGTGAAGCTTCTCCATTTCCGTCAATTCGCTGGTAGAATTGATATCTGAAAGGCTGGAACGGAAGAGAAGCTCATGGGCCATGACCGGACTAAAGCCGGTGAGGGAGGTATAAATTGCCTTAGCAGGGGGAAGCGGCCGGCATAGAATCTTTCCTGTGAAATCCTGTTCGCTGACCATATAGGGATCCAGCTTATCCTGCGTATTCGGGATAAAGTATTCCCTGCCCGGCAGCACCTCCCGCACGGAGCTTACCAGCAGGGAGACATGCTTGATGCTGTCAATAATGGTATATCCTGATTCCGTATTCTCCTGGCAGAAAATAATATTGCTGTGTTTTCCCATCAGTTCCACAAAAAGATATTTATGACAGAGATCGCCCATCTCATTCAGGTGCTCCAGTTCAAACTGCAGCACGCGCTCCAGGCCAGGCTGCGTGATCTGGATGATCTTACAATTATTCAGATGCTTGCGCAGCACCATGCAGAAGGTCGGTGCTGTCATCGGTGAATTCTTATTTTCCTCCGTCAGATAAATCAAAGGGAGGCTGGGATTGACAGAAATCACCAGACGGTGCTGTGTGCGGACCGTCTTCTCACCCTCCACGGCACGGCTCTGCTTCACTGTCAGCAGCAGCTCATCCTTTTCCGGCTGGGCAATTTTAGTAATGCGCCCGCCCGCCAGTTCCCTGTTTAATTCCATTGCCAGATTCGCAATGACAATGCCATCTAAAGCCATATTGATAACCATACCTTTCTATAATCTGCAACGCATCCCTGCATTCATTCTTGCACCATTTTGACCCCAGCATCATCTCTATTCCGTAATTGCATATGCACTTTGGTACATTTCGATAAGTTTTTCTGTAGAATTATACTGTTCCCCGATACAAAATTCCTTCGACCATGTCATATAGTATGCCCAAGGGGTATGTGACTCCTCCAGCAGCCGGATGTCAGGATTATAGCCCACCTCTGCAAGAGCCGCCACCTTATGGCGGGAGGTCGCCGCAACCAGATCAAGATACTCCTGCCGGTAATCCGTGGGAGAATATTCCGGCAGATAGATATCTACGGAGACGACATCGACATATTCATCGCCCGGATAGCCCTCCGGAAGCCTGCAATTCCACACCCACAACAGATTATCGAGGTGATATGTTCCCACAAAACAGTCAAACATCAACTTATATAGTTCACGGGCCGTTTCCGGCCCTTTTGCACCCCACCAGAACCAGGTACCATCTGACTCATGGAAGGGTCTCCACAGAATGGGGATATCTGCCTCCCGAAAAGGGATCAGTTCCTTTGCAATAGCATCCATATCCCGAAAGAAGGCTTTTCTCTCTTCAGAACCCTCCAGCAGGACCTTACTGGCATCAAAATCCGTGTTCTCGGCATAGAAACTTTTATCATGGCCTCCGAGCGGAGAAAACCAGTGAAAAGAAAACGTCAGGATACC
>CAYYGS010000181.1:0-3477 GCA_964471335.1 uncultured Jutongia sp. | reverse complement strand
GTGAGACAGGCGTCGTCTGCCTGTTCATAACGAATATTAGGAGAGTAGGACAGCAGTTCAAAGCCCCGAAGCTTTGGCCGGGAGCCTGTTATCTTTTCAATATAAGCGATTTCCTCCATAGGATTCGTCTGTGTGTGCTGCCCCGTGATAATCGCTGTTCCTGCAATATCTGACAGATAATTCAGGAGTTCTTTGGCCTTTGGAGTCGCATTCTGGTTCACTGGAATCTGCATAAAATCCCTCCATTCTTTACATCTTTTCTACGAAGTTCTTTTGGTTCCGTATGTTTTCATTTCAATACATAATTAAAATTAACAATAGCTGCAAAACACAGAAATAGCCGCCCCAGTCCGACAAAACCAAGCGGCCAATTTGCAACTTATTATTCGAGCTAACCGTCTATCGGCAGATAATATAGCATAATCAGGACTCAATTTCAACCACTTTTCTCTACTTTCTCCCCAATTTTTTTGATTTGCCGCAAAAAAATACAAATACAAAGATTTGGTGATTATGGTGAAATTCCAACCAAATCAGGCATGCTGATAAAATATAATTGTTTATCACAATGCATTATGCTATCATATCCGTAAAGGTGAACCGTTATTTTCAATACGAAGGAGATAGGAGAGCATGATAAATATTTTACATTCTAAAATGAATCAATATGATTATGACAGGTGGACGGTCTATTTTGCCCGGAATGATGCACGCAGGCTGAACATTGATCTTTCACAGGAACGAAAATTATCCCCACAGGAAAAGAAATTAATATTTCCCTCCATTTGCGCTTTCCAAAAAGGAGAAGGATCAGACGGACATTTTTTGATGAAAACGGTAGAGGAATATGTCCGTAAAAATGGATGCAGTGCCTACAGAGATGCAATGCAGTGGTTTATCAAAGAAGAAAACTGGCATTCTGCCTATCTGAAAAAATATATGGATTTTCACAAAGTGAAGTCAATAAAACATTCTTTTCTCGATCATGTATTTCGAAAATTACGGCAATTCGGAGGATTAAAGGGGGAAATAATCATTCTGGTAACCGCTGAAATGATTGCTCTGACGTATTATGATGCATTGGCAGAAGCTACAGAATCATCAGCCTTAAAAAGTATCTGTAAACAAATGCTGCGGGATGAGTTACCGCATATCATGTTTCAATCCCATACCCTGGCACGCCTGAATTTGACGATGCCGGATCAATTGCTCCGGCTATTGCTCATGACTGTAACTTCCCTGTTTGTCTGGATGGCATTTCATCGCTTATACCGGGCAGGAGGCTATTCTTTTCATCGGTTTATGAAGGACAATCTGGGATATCTATGGCAGTCCATACAATTGAGTAAATAGATCTAAGGTGAATCTGATTCCCTGGCTTCTTTGGAAGCCGGGGAATTTTTATATCAAACACTATCCATTGATTGACATCAGCTGTAAAATTGTATATATTGAATATATACAATTTTTATTTCAGTAAAGGAGTCGGTTATTTTTTATATTTACGCGTAAAGGAAAAAATATGGATATTATTCTTTCAAACAGTTCGGGGACAGCTCTCTACGAACAAATTCAGGAACAGATTAAGAGCCAGATTATGACAGGAGAGCTTGCGGAAGGGGACGCCCTTCCATCGATGAGAGTTCTGGCCAAGGAATTAAAGATCAGCATTATTACTACCAAGCGGGCTTATGAGGAGCTTGAGAGGGATGGATTTATTTATTCTGTCACAGGGAAAGGAAGCTTTGTGAAGGGAATCAATCATGAAATTGCAAAAGAAAGCATGATGTATGCGATTCAGGAGATTTTGGATAAGGCAGTGGATAAAGCAATCTTAGGGAAAGTAACACTTGAGGAGTTACAGGAAATGCTCAAGCTTCTATACGAGGAAAAAGGAGTATAGCGGAATGTTAAAGAAAGGATTTGTTATGGAGAATGCATCAAATGTAATCGAACTAAAAGAGGTTACAAAGGATTATGGTGATTTTAAATTGGATCGTGTAAGCTTTAATGTACCGAAGGGTTCTGTCTGCGGATTTATAGGGCAGAATGGTGCAGGGAAGACCACTACGATCCAAATTATTCTCGATGCCATCCGCAGAGACGGCGGGGAAGTATATGTGTTTGGGCAAAGCATAGAAAAAGGCTCAGGGGAATTTCGCGAAGATATTGGCGTTGTGTTTGATGAAATGGGATTTCATGATTTCCTGACGGCCAGGCAGATTAATACCATCTTGAAGTATGTTTATAAGAACTGGAATGAGGAACAATTTTTTCATTACCTGAAATGTTTTTCCCTTCCCACCAAAAGAGCCTGCGGTTCCTTCTCGCGAGGAATGAGAATGAAACTTCAGATTGCCACGGCGCTTTCTCATGATGCAAAGCTACTGATTATGGACGAGCCTACCAGCGGCCTGGATCCTATTGTGAGAAATGAAATGCTCCAGATTTTCCGGGAATATGTCATAGAGGAGGATCACACGATTCTTCTGTCCTCCCATATTACCGGGGATTTGGAAAAGCTGGCAGATGAGGTCGTGTTTATAGACGGCGGCAGGATTGTGTTAAAAGGGAACAAAGATGAAATAATAGAAAAACATGGGATCCTTCGGTGCAGAAAAGACGAAGTAAAGGAGATCCAGGAATCTCTTGTTGTATCATCGGAAATTTCAAGCATGGGAGCGGAGATTTTGGTGAATGACAGAAAAGCAGCAGAAAAACAATATTCGGGAATGGTGATAGAACCAGCAGGGCTTGAGGAGATTATGATTTATTATGTGAATAAAGCAAAAAACATCAGGAAGAATTAATGTATCAGGAAGGCAGGAAGATTATGCGGGGATTATTGATCAAAGATTTCTATTGTCTGAAAAAGCAACTGATCAATTATGTGTTTATCATTGTTGGCGTTATTGTGATTTCTATTTTGTTTGTATTAAGCTATAACTTTGGAAACATCCATACAGAGGCTGGTAAACTCATTGATTCCGGTCAGGGTACAGAGACACAGGTTCTTCAGATTGCCAGTACTGCGCTGCTTTTATTTATGCTTATTCCGATTGCATGTACGGGAGATATTACGAATCTGATTATGGAAGATGAAAAGGCATCCTTTTATAAAGTGGCATCCGTACTGCCGGTTTCGATCAGTAAACGGGTGGCGTGCAGATTTATAACAGGATATTTATTTATCGCGATCGGAGTGATTGTAGATGTTATTTTGACGATTGTTTTATCATCTCTGACAGATATCATTTCTTTTGGGAAATTCTGCAGTGTGATTGTAACATTTGCTTCGATCCTGTTGATGTATATCAGTTTGTTTCTTTTATTCGTGTACATTCTGGGAACAGGAAAAACGATTTATGCTAATATGATTCCGTTATTAGCCGGGGCGGCCGTATATGCATTTACTAATTTTGATACGCTAAAGGCCCTCATTGTAAATTATAATGATGAGGAATTATCGGAGTTATA
>CAYYGS010000180.1:0-5754 GCA_964471335.1 uncultured Jutongia sp. | reverse complement strand
AATCGGTCGCCATAAAGAACGCACCCAGCATCAGACCGCCGCCGCACAGTTCCGCAGCCAGATATGCCATGTCTGCACCACGTCCACCGAATATCAGAACAAACACAGCAAAAGTTGCGATATAACATACCGGGATCTTCCAGCTGATCACCTTCTTGATCAGAAGATATGCTGCACCCAGCAAAAGCGCACACGCTGATGTCTCACCGATCGTTCCTGCTGTCGTTCCCAAAAACATATCTGAAATTCCCATGGTCGGATTTATATCTGTCAGGAGTCCTGCAATGGAAGCAGCCTTGTCGCCTCCCTTGATGACAGCGAGCGGTGTCGGCCCGGTAACCCCGTCATAGGTAAAGGACGTCATTTTCCCGGCAAAGGATACCATCAGGAAGCACCTTGCTCCCAGCGCCGGATTCATGAAATTCTGTCCTAACCCGCCAAATAACTGCTTTACAATAATAATTGCAAAAACGCTGCCCAGAATCGCCATCCAGATCGGAAAGGTGCTGGACAGATTCATCGCCAGCAAAAGTCCTGTCAGCACTGCGCTCCCATCACTTACCGTCAGGGGCTGCTTCATCGCCTTCTGCCAGATATACTCTGACAGTACGCAGGTCGCTATGCAAACGGCAATCAACACAGCCGCTTTAATCCCGAAATTGAAAATTCCCACCGCCGCAGCAGGCACCAGAGCAATAATCACGTCATACATGATATTTTTTGTAGAGGTTTTACTGCGAACGTGCGGTGATGATGAAATATTTAACAAATTACTCACGATTCTAACACCTCCTATTTCTTTCTTCTCTGAGCCATTACATGCTGGCGGGCCTGCTTAAATGTCTGCGTCAGAGGACGTCTTGCCGGACAGACAAAGGTACAGCTTCCACACTCATAGCACTCCATACCGTTTAACTTCACAAAAGCATCATAATCATTATGCAGGGCCGCCTGTGCCATCTTCTGGGGCATCAGATTGCCCGGACAGGCCGTCACACATCTTCCACAGCGGATACATGGCGTTGGCTCCAGCTCTGCCACCTCATCCTCTGTCAATGCCAGGATCGAAGAGGATGTCTTCACCACAGGAACATTCAGGTCAAACATGGCAAAGCCCATCATCGGCCCGCCCGAAATGATCTTCACCGGCTCTGTCTTAAAGCCGTCTCCATATGGCACCAGATCCGCATGGTTACAACCCAGACGCACATTGACATTGACCGGGGTATTAAATGCATCTCCTGTCAGCGTCAGCACACCCGTAATCAGCGGAATCTGCTTGCAGACCGCACGGTAGATGGCAATGACGGTAGAAACATTGTCTACCACACAGCCCTCATCGGCCGGCAGTTTAGCCGAATAAATCTTCCGGCCCGTCGCAGCATAGATCAGCGTACGCTCACCACCCTGCGGATATTTTGTCTGGAGCGGCTTAACCTCCATGCGCTCCTCTCCCTTGATCGCTTCTTCCATCTTTGCAATGGCATCCGGCTTGTTATCCTCGATACAGATAACCCCCTTTGCCTTGTCAAAAATCTTCAGCATTACCCGCAGGCCGCCGACGATCTCATCGGTACACTCCATCATCTGACGGTAATCGGATGTGAGATATGGCTCGCACTCCGCACCGTTGACCAGAATATAATCAATCTTATCAGGCTCCTTCGGCGTCAGCTTCACATTTGTCGGAAATCCGGCTCCGCCCATGCCTACGATGCCTGCCTCCTTCACGATATCGCGAATCTCATCTTTCGATAACTTTGTATAATCGCGATCCTCTCCGTATCCGGGAATCGTCTTATACTCCTCATCGTTATCAATAACTACACAGGTTGCCTTCGAACCGTTTAACAGCATTCTGGGTTCCACTGCCTTCACGGTTCCCGAAACCGAACTGCAAATATTTGCAGAAATAAATCCGCTGGCCTCGCCAATCTTCTGACCAACCAGTACATAATCACCTTTATTCACCACCGGCGTGGCAGGCGCGCCAATATGCTGTCCCATCGGGAATACATATTCTCCTGGAAGGTCTACCTGCTTCATCGGCAGATCCTTGGATAATTCTTTTCCATCGTAAGGGTGCACACCCCCACGAAATGTTGCATTACTCATTCCGGTTCCCCTTTCTTTTTTTATTTTTCATTACTCCTGTCTTAAAAAATAACAGTACTAAAAAATATTGTACCATCTATACGACAAAAGTCAACAATTTCACTTGATTTTCGTTAATATTTACCAATAAATAACAAAACACAAAACCCATGTCCACCTTAATTTATCCTATGAACATGGATTTTGTGTTATGATTGATTTTCATTTGCGAATATTTACCTTTAATTTTGCCTTGACGCCATTATACGCAGTCGCTGTAATAACAACAGTTCCCGTCTTTTTTGCCGTCAGCACGCCGTCTCCACTCACCTCTGCCACACTCTCATTGCGGGAGCGGTATGTGATACGGTATGCGTAGCTTCCCGCCGGGAGAATACATTTGAGCTGCTTCTTCTGTCCGGCCCGCAGTCTCAGCTTCTTTTTCGAAAACTTAATTTTCTCCGGCTCCTTTTTCACTAACACAATCGTACTCCGCTGCAATCCCGACTCTGTCTGCGCTGTCACGACTGCCCTTCCCTCTTTTTTCGCTGTGATCACGCCAGCTTCATTGACAGATGCCACTTCTGTATTAGAACTCTTCCATTCTGCCCGACGCGCCTCCCCCGGCGCCTCCTTACAGCGCAGCGTCAGAGGAATGCTCTCGCCGACTCCTGCGCGGATCCCGCCAGCCGGTTGGATCGACAGCTCCCTGACCTCCACCAGGCATTCGGCCGTAAATCCCTGCTCTGTCCGTGCCGTAACCGTAGCTTTGCCACCGCCGTTTGCATGAAGAATGCCATCAGACGTTACGACTGCCACACGAGGATTGCTGGATATATATGTAATATGGTCAGTTGCGCCCTCGGTGGTTAAAACAGGGTTTAATGCCATTGTCTGTCCATATCCCAAAGACACCTCTGTCTGTCCCAAAGCGATCCCGTCCGACTTAATTCCCGTGTCCTGCCACGCATTTTCCTGTACCTCAAAGGCATCTACCGCCAGCCCCGCCTTCCCTGACACAAATACGATCTCTATCGTATGTGCGCCATACGCAAGCCCTGATCCACGATAAAAGGCACATCTTGATCCCGTATCTTTCAGCTGAAAATTTTTCTTTTGTATCTCCCCATCAATCAGGATATCAACTACCACGCCGCTGCTATTTTCGCCGAGCACCGTCACGCCCGTCCCATAAAATGGAAACGTGATACTGTCCCCGCTCTTCTTTAATTTGGCAAGTGTCCTCCCATAATTCGTATAGCTCTCGCCCTGGCTCCGCACCACGCCCTCCGATACCGTAACAGAATCCGACATATCATCCACGCGCTGTACGTAGGGAATCCCTCCCGATACCGGACATACCTGGAGATTGTCATACTGATGATTTCCATAACTGCCAGCCAGCGCGACTCTCCCGGAATTGACAAACGCTGCTAACAGGAAAACACTCGCTACCTGCTTTCCGTTTATACTGGCAATGAGATTCCGTCCGATCACCATGATTTTCAGAGTCATCCATTTCCCGTTCCACTTGCCCTTTAAACGGCCGGACGCCAGCTTCTTTGTCTCCGACGTCAGCTTCCAGCGGCCGTCCTGATAGACCTTGAGCCAATAACCGCTGTCCGCATAATTTGTCGCCCTGTTATAGCGGGCACACAACCCTACAAAGTCAGTTTTGCGAATGCTCTGTTCATCAATCATAGCATCCACCGACACGCTGTAATCCTTCCAGCAGTCGTCTCCCAGCGATGTTACCGGTACATGATTCGTGCCTGTCCATGACTGCGGCAGGTTGTCCCGCGTGATCTGCTGCATCAGCACATGACCGCCGTCCGCCTGCTTCACCACCTCAAACGCACCGTTTAAATCCGTCGTATACTTCGGCGTGCCGCCCCGCCGTGTCAGGAATTCCTCCGCATATTCAAAGGAATCTCCATAGGGCAGCTGCAAATATGTATTTCTATCTTCCTGACCAACATGCGTCCCCGTCTTACGCTGCTCGTATGATAGCTGTCCCGTCGTCGTAGTCAGCGTAATCATAGAATAAGCCTCCACCGTCACGCGGTAGGTGTAGCCGTCACCATCCTCCAGCGGCTGAAGCGTGCCAATATGCTTCAGCCATCCGCCGTCATAGGCCTCTCCATCAGCGGGGCTTCTCGTCTCCCAGACCTGTACCGGCGCTGCTGCCGCTGCCAGATTCAACACATTCACCTGATATGTTCTGGCCGTGTCGCTGTCATTTGAAATCACCGTTGAGTAATTCCCGCTTTTGGCATCCATTGATGTAAAATAATTTTTCGTGGTATTCGTAATGGAATGATCCTTCTGCCTGCCGTCTCCATAACTGCCGCTGGCTACCTTCTGCCAGCCCTTTTTTATAAAGCTGTTAAAATGCATTGCCATAGGAAGGCCGGCTGTCACATTATAATAGCCAGACCACGGATGATTCGCACCGATCAGCTGTTTCGGATAATACACCGAACCGTCATAATAGGCTGCCACAGACGGCTGAAATTCATATAGCGTCATATTGGACTGCGCCATGCCTATAATAATCCGGTTTGCAATATCCAACATCCCATTTGTGCCCGACGTCGTCACACCATCCTTCGTATTATTGTCGCCAAATATCGTATCTGTAGCAACAGACGCCCCCTCACTGTACCAGATCTCCTTATTCCACTTTTCATTCAACTCCCTGATCTTAAGGTTCATATAGGAATTGTAATGGCATCCGATCACATCCACGGCATCGCAATATTCCTTATTCTTCAACATCTCGTCTGCCACGAGCATCGTATCGCTTTCATCTGCTGCCACAATGCGGATCTTGCCATACGGATACCTGTCACTGTTTTCCGATTTCAGCGCCTGAGACAGATAAATCGTCCAATCCGTCTCCAGCGACTTCTCATTTTGATTGGCACTGATATAAGAAAATTCCAAATCCCAAGTATCATATGCGGCGTCCAGTGTATCCCGATACCAGCGGTATCTCGCACGGAAGCCCTCCTGTTCACTGATTTCATATGCCTCCCTGACCCAGCCCGGCATCCCCCAGCACAGCAGATCTAAGGTAATGTCAGGATTAATGCTCAGCGCATCGTGCGCAAAAACAAATCCGGCCCCACGGCGTACATTCGCCTTTTCCGACTCACTCCGCTTTGTGGCAGGCTCTGCCCCGGAAGAGGTATCGCTGTCGCACCCCAGCTCGATCTTAATATGGCTGAGACCTGCACCCTGCTCCTTATGAAAAAGCCAATTCATAATCTCCCAATACTGCTCCGGATGATCCTCCTTGTAATCGAGCAATAGCCTGGAAGAATTATTGCACGTGACTGTTCCCAGGCCACGATACGCATTCTGGGACGACTTGTCCGCCGTATTCCCATCAATTTTCAGATTCACCACGCGGCCGGCCGCCTGCACGCTGCGTTCCCCCTGCTCGTCCGTCGGCACGGCTCCCGTCACACCGGAAATCATCAGCACTGCTGCCAATGTCCCGGCAAAAAGTTTTTTCCCCAATCGCATAGTTTTCCCCCGTTCCTAAATTTTGCCAGATATTCCGTATTTCACCCATTATAAACTATTACATAAAAATCTTCAACCACGAGCGTCACGCTTCGCGAGACTGCTCGGGTTCGCGGGCGCGCTCGGATA
>CAYYGS010000179.1:0-5763 GCA_964471335.1 uncultured Jutongia sp. | reverse complement strand
AAAAAAGCGGACACCTGGTCATCCCACTCCTCCTTCTGGTGGAAATCTATGCGAAACAGCATTCGGAATAAATTTTCTCTGACCCTTTTTCTTGTCATGTATTTAACCCTCCAGGTTGACCCCCGCCACGCGGACATTCACCTCTGTCACCTTCAGTCCTGTCATATTTTCGATCTGCTGGCACACTCTCTCCTGTACCTTTTCAGACACATCCGGTATACTGTATCCATAGCTGACAACAATCATCATATCTACCCGTACAACACTCTCCTCCATGAATACCTTGACCCCTTTGGAAAGATTCTTCACTCCGAATTTTCCAACCAGTTCATTCGTAATATTTCCGGCCATGGAATGCACTCCATCTATCTCGGTTGCAGCCAATGCCGCAATCGCAGCAACGACATCGGAGGCAATCTTTACCTCACCGATCTCTCTTTTTTCTATTGTCATATTGTCCGATTCCTGTGTTTTTGCCACAATATCACCCTCCTTCCTTTCAACTATCCTGTTTCATAAAATAGCAGTTTATCTTTTTATTATATCCGATTTTTCCTTTTCTGACAACTTATGTTAAAAAAAATAGGTAAACGCATCCATTCCTAACTTATATTAGACGGATAAACAGGGATTATCCAGCTGAAATCAGCGTTTCAAAGAACCGGGAGAGTGATGCGTTTATCCAAAAACAGAGAAAGTGGGAAGTCCCAAAGAACTTCCCACTTTCTCGATCCACTGCAGGAAAACATAAAATAACCAAAATGCCTCACTCCCTATTCCTCCACCGCTACCGGTGTGATCACGATATTTTCCGCCGAAATCTCTGTCTTACGCGTAACGATATCGCTGATTTGTGCAAGCTGCTGCTGCGTGAGCTCTTTTGCATTTACAATCACATCTACATTTCCCTTCTCAATGCTGACAACGGCGTCTGCAAAACCCTTAGCCTCCAGCATCAACTCTGCGGCGCTCTCCATCTGAGCATCCTCCGTCATCTGTGCCACCTGACGTATAGCGCTTTTCTTGTCCTTGGACGCGATTTTCTCATTATTGATAATCCCCATCAGCGTCTCTTTGTTCTTGGCACGGCTCTGTTCCCTCTCCAGCTTTGCTGCCGCAAAGTAATCGGCTCCCAGCGTATTAGAAACCATCACTGCTTCTCCCGGATTTTCCTCTGACACGGATTTGAGTTCTCCATTGTCTGCCACAGTATAATCCTCTCCGCTGTCCTCCGCAGAAATATCTAAGGTCGATCCGTCTGCCGCAGCCGTCTTGTCATCTTCGGCATCTGCCTGCTCCTTCCCTTTCCCGTTCTTCTTTTCCTGTGTCTTGTCTTCCTTCTCTGTCGTCTCCTCCGCGTTCTCCTTATCCTTCTGTCCGCCAATGGTAGATACACTCTTAAGCCCGTTTTTACCGATTTCCTGTCCGGTAAAATTAAGATAACCTGCCACGGCAATCATTACTGCTAATGCTGTAATTATCATTTGATTTTTTTGTACGAATTTTTTCACAGAAATCCCTCCATTCACATCTCCATTTTCATTACTTTAATTTTATGTGCCTCTATGGAAAATAATGCCCCGACAGCCTCAATAATTTCTGTATTAATGCTTCCCCGTCCCGCTCCTTGCGCCACCACGACGACGCCCTCGATCTGAGGTGACTTCAACTGTACCAGATACGGCGCATCCTGATCTCCTTCCCCAACCAGAACCGGCTCCCTCTGGGCTCTGCTGCTGCTCTGTTTTCTGCTGCCGCCCACGCTGTCGCTCTCCTGGGTATCCTCCTCGGACACATCCTCCTTTTGCAGCGTCTTTTTTTCCTCAGAGGATGCAACTGTAATCATCACATCCACTTTTCCAATCCCCTCTACCTGTGACAGAATGCGCTCCACCTCCCTCTCCTGCCCAGCCGCATATTCACTCATCGCATCCCATGCACTCTCCTGCTTTGCACTCCTGTTATCCGTCTTCTCCTTTTGTTCCTTCCTATTCTGCTGACCCGACAAAAAACCGGATGGCAGAGACAAAAGCAGGAGAAGAATACCTGCCAGAAAAAGAATTGCAAGCCGGCTGAATCCGATATCCTCCCATTTTATCCCCAGCTTCCCGAAGCGGCCCTCCCCTTCCGTCTGCGCCGTATCCTTTGAATGACCGACCTCCTCTTTCAGTTTTTCACAGAGTCTTTTCCACCGATTTTCCATACCTTGACCACCTCCTTTGACAATTCATACTTTTTGCAGATCTTTCTCCTCACAGCCCTCGTCTGCGCGTCTGTACGCCGGGACTTTTCTCCGGTCGTCCCGCCAATCACGATCTCTTCAACAGGCAGTACCGTCTCCACTGCATCACTGCTGCCTGTTACAGCTAATTGCTCATCCCTGTCTCCCAAAACCATTTTTACACCTGCCACCGACGGCATCCCCTCTTTATATTTTATTTCTACCTCCACACTTTCTGCCTTCTGTCCGGCGTCTTCCGCCAGCTTCACAATCTGCTCCCGCATCTCCTCCTCACATTCCCGCACCAAAATATTTTCAAAACTGCCATCTGCCATCTGCAACTCCTGTTTCATCTGCTGTCTGTCCATTTGAAAAATATTGTCCTGCAGCTTTTCATACCACTGATTCCCCACAGAGAAAAGAGAGACCATAGGAGACGCAAATAAAAGGATCAAAATCAATCCTCCCACGAAACGAAAAATCTCCTGAAACCCCTCCTTTGACACAAGTCCCCGTAATACGGCCATCATCACGACATATACCAGAATGTTTTGAACCGTCTCCTGAATCATTCCCGTCTCACCTCTGCTCCTTATTTCTTACACGCCTCTAACCCTTTATGATGTACTTGTCATCGCACTGATAATGGCAATCGAAGTAACGAAAAGCATAGCTCCCATCCCGACCGCATAGACAAGCAGACGCATCGCCTCAACCGTACTGCCAATGCTCTTCACCAGCCTCTTATCAGAAACCGGCTGGATCGCCGCAGCCACCAGCTGATACAACAGCTGATCAATCACCATATGAAGGAGCGGCAGGGCACAGATCAAAAATACGGCGATAAGCCCCGCCACACCTACAGAATTTTTCACAAGCTTTCCCGCACAGAGAATACTCTGCGCTACCGAGCTGACCGTATTGCCAATGCCCGGAATTGCCCCTCCCGCGCGGACAAGCGTCATATTTTTCACCTGCGCCGTCACCGGCACGATGAGTCCCTGAATCACATTCATCCCCATGACGATTCCAAAAAGGCTCTTCATCACCAGTTTCACGACATCGCGAATCAGCTCTGCCATTTTTGAAAACATGTCCTCCTCTGCCAGATAATTAATGACCCGCAGGAAAAAGTAAATATGTATGGCGGGAAGAGCAAATTTTACCAGAACCCAATTGACCACAGTGATCATGATCAGAGCAAATTCATAGTATGCCCCTGCCGCCGCACCCCCCTGCGTAAAGCCCAGGCTGATGCAGAATGTCGGCACCAGCACTTTCATAAAATCAAGCAAATACTCCATTGTCTGTTCCGCCAGAGCAGCCGTCTGCAAAAAGGATGCACTAAGCACAGAAAAAAAAAGCAGATATATGGAAAAGAATGCCATCTGTGCTACCTGTCTGCCCCGCAGCAGCTTAGAAAAATTTGTAAAAACCGCACCAATCAATGCAATCATCAGAAGCGAAACGATCATTCTCTGATCCTGAAAAGTGCTGGCGAGGCCTTCCCGCAGAAATTTTGCAACCTCTGATAAGATGCTCTCACCCGGATGATCACTCAAAAGCAATTCACTGATATTGGCAGAAAAATCAAAACGCTTTTCCCCCAGAATCTGGTCCAACATGTCCTGCACCTGTTCACAAGATACCTCCATTTCTCCTGACTGACTATCCATCACCGACTGAATCATCTCCTGTGCCGCCTCGTCCTGTCCCATATTTCCCCCATTTCTGCAGGAAACTGCCTATTGGCCTATCCTGCCTCTCACCTACTCCATTTTTCCGGTATATCCTTTTCATCGTATCAACAGTTTCATGAAATTCCGCTTGACAGCACCTGAAAAAGCGTCATCAGGATCGGCATGCTCACAGCCAGAATCATAAGTTTTCCATAAAATTCGATCTGTCCCGCCACCGCATTGTATCCAGCATCTTTACAAAGATTCGCCCCAAATTCCGCCACATAGGTGATACCCAACATTTTTAAAAGAATTCCGAGGTACACCTTTCCCTCCCCCAGATACTGCTCTAATGATCGGAGAAAATCAATGACATCCCCCATCTTCCAAAGAGCCATAATACTAATCAACAAGCATGCTGCCATAATCAGCAGCATAGAAAACTCTGCCTTTTCCTTATGGAGCGGAATTGCCAGAAGTGCCGCCATCACTCCAATCATTGCAACTTTTTCCATTTTAATCCTCATTTCTGCATGCAGTATTACCTTTATATTGAAAACAACTTCTGTACTGTTTCAAAAAGCTCTATGATATAGGGAATCACCCAGAGAAGCACAAGGATCAGACCAGACAGACTGACCAAAAATGCCTGTTCCTCCCGCCCGGAATGCTTTAGTACCTGTCCCAGCACAGAGACCAGAATACCTACTGCCGCTATCTTAAAAATTAAATTTACACTCATCTCCTGCTCCTTTACTGCCTTAGTGGAACTTTATTCCTTTCAACCTATGTGATCAAAATAACAGCACACAAGTAAAGATTCCGACTGTCACCCCCAGCACATGACAAAGACGCGCCCTCCCCTGATAGTTTTCCTGCGCATATTGAAGCTGCTGCTCCACCCGCTGTCCCTGTATATGCAAAAGTTTAAGCTGTGTGTGCCTGTCCAGCCCGCCCAACTCTTTCCCCACCTCATCCAGAAGCTCCAGATCTTCCCGCTTTAAAATGTCATGTCCCAGATTATTTTTCACCTCGCTCGTCCAGATCTGGTACAACGGCTGTCCACTTCTTTCCTCCAGCCGGTCCCGCACCTGTCGGAAAAACTCCGAAAAATAACAGCTTTTCTCCGACAATCTGTCCAAATTGCCGACCAGATCACCCGCCGCATATTCGATATCTCCATACAGTAGCAGCAAAAGCTGCTGCAGTTCCTGAAGCGCCCGGATCCGCCTTTTCTCACGATATGCCTGATACCAGCCGCAGCCACAGCTCCCTGCCAGAATCAAAATACTTCCTATTATCTTAATCAACATATTTTTCACTCCCGACACAAACGGATCATTCTTGTTCAATTCCTGCGAAGTAACGTACCAGGCTTGCCCGCATTTGGCGACTCACAAGGCTCAGATCCCCCGTCTCCCGGAGCGGGCTTTGCAGGGGAATCGACTTTAGGACGCACATGCCAGATACGACCCTCTCTCATCGAAGATCGCTTCCACTTTGCCGGTTTCTTTCGGAGATAAGAGAATATAGCGTTGAAACACCTTTTCCCTCACCATCCTTCCAAATACCGGTTTGTTCCTAATTTCCTCCATGCTCCTGCCGTGAACCGTCGCGAGAATCTTAACGCCACAATTCATCACATATTCCAGCGCCTCCACATCCTCCCGAAAGCCAATCTCATCGACGGCAATGATTTTGGGTGACATAGAGCGCACCAGCATCATCATTCCCTCCCTCTTAGGACAACAGTCGAGAACATCTGTCCGGCAGCCGAGATCATTCTGCGGCTTTCCCTGAAAACAGGCGCCAAGCTCTGAACGCTCATCCACCACACCTACATCGACACCCCTTCTCTGCCTG
>CAYYGS010000178.1:0-5772 GCA_964471335.1 uncultured Jutongia sp. | reverse complement strand
AACGCTCCTTGATCTTTTTGAGTTCCTTCTCAAAGCTCTGCTCCTGCTCTGCCAGGTCATAACAGGCGTAAAGCATATCCGTCACCTTCGTATCCTTGTCGTTTCTCTTTCCCGGTGCACTGGGAACCACAAACCGTCGCTCCTGATCTGCCAGAATGATCTTGCTGACCTTTGCAAATTGCGCTGCACTTGCTAATGAACTCCCGCCAAATTTTACAACCTTTATCATTTTTATAATTCCCCTTCTTTTCACTTTTGAATGCCCGTCTCAAAATTGAGGAAGCATATTTTTTCTCAGAACTATAATTTACCACAAAATGATACATTTGAAAAGTCTTTTAAAATCATTTTTCCTGGTTGAAATCGTAATGATTATTAGACAGCGTTTTTTGCTGTCTTAAAATCATTTTTCAACCTATCGCCACCTGGCGCAGCCTCTTCCGACACATATGGTACTCCGGACAATACTGTGCCACCTCCTGCCAAAACAGTTTTGAATGATTCAGATATCTCCTGTGTGCCAGTTCATGCACCACCACATAATCTAGAAACTCTTTTGGCAGATATGCCAGACGATAATTAAAATTCAGATTCCCTTTGCTGCTACAGCTGCCCCACCGCGTCTTCTGATTCCTTATACTGACACATCCATACGTTACCCCCATGATTGACGCATAATACTCGATCCTGTCCATAAATGTCCCACGGATTCGATCCCTCTCCTTCCGGGTAAGCTCCTCCCATGCCGGTATATCATAGACCGGCGCTGATTCCATTTCCGCCTGTTTTTCCCTGATCCAGTCCAGATGACTCTCCACAAAACGCTTCATCTCCCCTACCCTCATTTGACAGGGAACACGCACCACAACTTCTCCAGTGCGTTTTACCTCCAAAGCAACACTTCTGCGTCTGGAACAGATTACCTTCACGGCAAGCTCACCCCATGGAGTGGAAAATACATACTGCTCCTTCATCTCACGTATCCATCCCCTTCTCGTACGAAAACATTTGAAACTTCATTCCAAGAATGACTAGTTTCACTTAGGTAGTGTTCTTTTCAACCTATCAGAGCAGATAGATAAAGTACCCCGCATAACATACCAGCATAAAAATTCCCACCGGCCTTTTCAACTGTTTATCCCGCAACACGCCAAACCATAACAGTACAGCCGCCAGAAATGCCACCAGAGAATCCCATAGAAATGTTGGTTGGAATACAACAGGCGTAATTAATGCCGTTGTCCCTACTACAAATAAGATATTAAATATATTGCTTCCAACAATATTGCCAATCGCAATATCTGCTTTCCCCTTCCGCGCTGCCGTCACCGACGTCACCAGCTCTGGCAGCGACGTCCCGAAAGCAACGATCGTCAGTCCGATCAGACGGTCATCCATGCCAAAAGCAGATGCAATCTTGGACGCGCTGTCTACCGTCAAGTCACTGCCCCAGACAATGCCGATCCCTCCAAGAATCAAAAAAATAATCTGCATCCATAAAGGCTTCTGTTCTTCCTCCTGCTCCTCGGATTGTCCGTTTTTTGCCATCACAAAAAGATAGGCTAAATATACAAGAAATAACACCCACAATATCACTCCCTCGTACAGAACAATCTTCTGTCCCGACATTCCAAGCACGGCCAGCACTGCCGTAATCACCAGTAAAAAAGGAATCTCATAGCGCACGGTCGATTTTTGCACGGCAATCGGTACAATCACAGAAGAGATTCCCAAAATCAGCAGGACATTCATAATATTACTTCCCACGACATTTCCGATCGTAATCCCCGCGCTGCCTGCTCTTGCCGCCGTAATACTGACAGCCGCCTCCGGCGCAGATGTTCCCATCGCCACGATTGTCAAACCAATCACAAGCTGCGGAATACCAAAACGCGCGGCAATCCCCGCTGCTCCCTCCACGAAGAAATCAGCTCCCTTCACCAGCATCGCAAAACCAATAACCAAAATCACAAATGCAACTAAAATAGACATAAAAATCTCCCTTCCTGCCACAGATAAGTCTTTATTCCATCAACTTCTCAAACTCCTCCACCGGCATCGGTTTGGCATAATAAAAGCCCTGTGCCACGTTACAACCACACCGCAGAAGAAACTGCGCCTGTTCCTCCGTCTCCACTCCCTCTGCTACAAGCTCCATTCCGATGGATCTCGTCATCTGAATCGTATGCTCCACAATCGTTTGTCCCCTCTGTGTCTCAATAAAATCCTGCAGGAACTCCCTGTCAATCTTCAGTACATCAAACTGTGTATCTTTTAAAGTATTCAGAGACGAATATCCCGAACCGAAATCATCCATCAGGAGGGTATATCCATTCTCCTTCAAAAGAGAAATACTTCCCGCAACCCCCTGTTCCTCTACGCTTTCCGTAATTTCGATCTCTAATAACTCTTTCGGGATCTGATATTTCTGAATTAAACGATTCAGTGTCTCGATAAAATCACGCCTCCGCAGATGCACACGTGATAAATTCACAGACACAGGTACAGGCCTCTTGCCGCTTTCACGCCAGCCTGCAATCGTCCGGCAGGCCTCCTCCCAGATATAGTTATCCATTTTGGTGACAAAACCATTCTTTTCAAATACAGGTACAAAATCATTCGGAGAAACCATACCATGGCCTGGCTGAACCCATCGTACCAACGCCTCCGCACCGACCAGTTTATTCGTCTCCATTTGATATTTGGGCTGTAAATACATCACAAATTCATGATTAATCAGAGCCCTCTCCATATGATCCTCTATATATTTATTTGTCATGATTGTATTAGTCAGCCTCTCCTCATAAAAGGCAACCCGCTGCAGCGCATTTGATTTAATGCTCTGTCTCGCCAGGGCAGCTCTGTCACCAAACTGGCGCAATGGCACATGAATATCCTCTACCCAGGCCACACCAAAGACAAGACGATATTCCACATCACGGAAGCCGGAGAGATCCTCACAGATTCGGTCAATAAATTCTATAATCTCTTCCTTCGTCTCATATGCCGTCAAAATCATAAAAACATCTGCTGTCAAACGTACATAAAGCTGATTTTGATTGCATATAATCTGCAACGATTCAATAAAAAAATTTAACAAACTGTCTCCAAAAGATTCCCCATACATCTCATTGATCGCCTTAAACTTTGCCACATCAAACTGAATCAGGGCGTAACTCTCCTCCGGAGCCTTATTTATCACCTCCTGCGCTGCCTTGATAAACATCGTAGGAGTCCTGTCATTCGTAATATTCTGTGCCAGCTGCAGGCGATAGATTTCCTCTGCATTCATCCCGCACACCACCACATTCATCCGAACAATTGCTTCCGTATCATCCTTCATCAGAAAGCATTCCACTTTATAATAGGAATAATTCCCTCCCTCAGCTTTCATATGAACAGACACACCGACGCGCTCTTCCTGCACCGGCACGAACACTTCACTGTTCTTCATACCAGCCGTAATCTTCTTCAAAAATACCTGATAAGTCTCCCGATCCTCTGGCTGGACACACTCCATCAGTTCTGACAAAGCATTTGCGGCCTTCTCTCTCCCGGCCAGCAGCATGCAATTTCCATTAATTACATTCCATCCCTGCCGGACATCCCAATACATGACTAATACATCCTTCATTGTCTGAATGATATCTGTCACTTCCTCTGCAAATCCCACGCTTCGTCCTCCTTCATTCTTTTCAACCTATATATTAGCAAATCATGAAAAAAATGGCAATCATCTTGCTCAAACATTTATCATCAAAAGGGAAAAAGGCAAAACCAACGTTTCGCCTTTGGTACTACTATGTTGCGAGCAGTTTTCTATTAGGGAAACAGGAGGGACTGCGCCCTGGCCGATTGTCATCGGCCAAGGCAGCAGCCCCTCCTGTTGTAAGTAATCCCTTATAAAAGGAATGGATTATTTATAAAGTTCTACTAACTTCTGTAAATGCTCATAACGTGCCTTTGCAGCCTCCTCAGATGCTGCAAACAGCTTCTCTGCTCTCTCCGGGAACGGCTTCACCAGACGGGCATAACGTGCTTCGTTATTCAGGCATGCCTGATAAGAACTGAAGTCTACACCCTTCTCTGTGGTGACGGTAAATCGATTCTTTCCTTCTGCCTTGTTTGCAGGATTGAAGGAGAAGAGATTCCAATATCCGGCCTTTACAGCCTTCTTCATCTCATCCTGGCAGTGATTCATACCGCCCTTTGCAATTCCGTGAAGCTCACATGGAGCATAACCGATGATCAGTGACGGTCCCGGATATGCCTCTGCCTCTGCGATTGCCTTAACCGCCTGTGCCGGATTTGCACCAAGCGCGATCTGTGCCACGTATACATAACCATAGCTCATTGCGATCTCTGCCAGACTCTTCTTGCCGATTTCCTTACCAGCTGCAGCAAACTGACATACCTCACCGATATTAGATGCTTTGGATGCCTGGCCACCTGTATTGGAATACATCTCTGTATCAAATACCATGACGTTGACATTCTCACCGGAAGCGAGTACATGGTCAAGTCCACCGAAACCGATATCATATGCCCATCCATCACCACCGAAAATCCATACGGATTTCTTTCCGAGATAATCCTTCTTTGCAAGGACTGCCTTAGATTTCTCACATCCGGCTGCCGCTGCCTTCTCCAGCTCTGCAATGATTGCAGCTGTAGGCTCTACGTTCGCCTTTGTATCATCCTTCGTCTCAATATATTTCTGAGCTGCTGCCTTAAACTCAGCAGATGCCGCATCAGAAGCAGCAATTTCCTCGATCATCTCGATCGCCTGATCACGCAGATATTTCTGACCGATATGCATACCAAGACCATGCTCTGCATTATCCTCAAAGAGGGAGTTAGACCATGCCGGGCCCTTGCCGGTATCCTTATTCACCGTGTACGGTGAAGTAGCGGCCGGGTTACCCCAGATAGAAGAACAGCCTGTTGCATTGGAGATATACATCTGCTCACCAAAGAGCTGTGTAATCAATCTTGCATAGGATGTCTCTGCACAGCCTGCACAGCTTCCTGAGAACTCAAGGAGCGGCTGGTTGAACTGGCTTCCCTTCGGTGTTGTATCTGCAAATCCGCTGTCTTTCTTGCCGACATTGGCAACCAGGTAATCAAATACCGGCTGCTGTACTGACTGAGACTCCTGCGGTACCATCTTGATAGCTTCCTCAGATGCCTTCGGACATACTGTGATACACTCGCCGCATCCCATACAGTCAAGCGGTGATACACTCATGGTAAATTTATACTCGCCAGCCTTCGGCTTCGTGTCAGATACCTTCAGGTCAGCCGGAGCTGCCTTTACCTCATCCTCACTCAGCAGGAACGGACGAATCGTTGCATGAGAACATACAAACGCACAGTTATTACACTGGATACATGTATCCGGATTCCATACAGGAACTGTCACAGCCGTACCACGCTTCTCATATGCAGATGCACCTGTCTCAAACTGGCCATCAGCAATATCAGCAAATGCAGATACCGGAAGGCTGTCACCATCCATCTTGGAGATCGGCTCTAACAGATCTTTTACCATCTTTACAACCTCCGGACGGCCTGTCAGCTCCTTAGCCGGAGCATCCGGTGCAGGATTCTTCCAGGAATCCGGAATCTCTACCTTATGAACCGCATCAACGCCGGCATCGATTGCCTTGTAGTTCATCTCTACAACTGCATCACCCTTCTTAGAGTAAGACTTCTTAGCAGCCTGCTTCATAAACTCAACCGCCTGGTCAATCGGCATAACGTCTGCCAGCT
>CAYYGS010000177.1:0-5788 GCA_964471335.1 uncultured Jutongia sp. | reverse complement strand
AATTGTCAAGAGAAATTATGAAAATATATAATTTTTTTCATAAAAAAGTCCCTCCCGGCAACATTACGCTGCCAGGAAGGACTCTCTGCTATCCTTGTTTTTATCTGTGTTTCTCAAAAGATTCCATATTGTAGTTCTTCAGGTTGTCTGTAATCGTTCGGTTATCAGCCTCGCTAATCAACTGATCTCGCACCTTCTTTGACCGCATCTGATCCTCGAAACCGCTCGGCCCGCCTACACAGCCGCCCTCGCAGATCATACCTTCCACGAAATCCTCCGGCAGTCTGCCTGCCTTGATCAAAAGCATTGCCTTCTTACACTCTGGGGCGCCGTTCGCCCTGAATACCTTCACATCTGCTTCCTGATCCGTCTCCTTCATATACTGCAGGACAGAATCTGTCACGCCGCCGGAATTGCCGTAACGCTTGCCATATACACTGGATTCCTGATATTCATTTGCAGCAGGCTCCAGAGTAACATCCTTGGCCTTCATAATAGCGCGGATCTCGCTATATGTGAGAACTGCATCGGCATTTCCCTCGATCTGCTGATCCTTCACCTCAGACTTCTTCGCAATACACGGACCAATAAATACTGTAAAACAATCCGGTTCCTTTGCCTTCAGCATGCGGGAAACCATACACATCGGAGACACCGTGGTAGATATCATATCTGCCTGATCCGGATAATGTTTGCGGATCATGTTAACAAAAGCAGGACAGCACGAGGTCGTCTTCTTCTCCCCTGCCTGATATGCCTCAAGCCATTCCTCTGCCTCGCTCTGCGTCGTCATATCGCCGCCCAGCCCCACTTCGATCATATCAGCAAATCCTACCTTTTTCAGGGCGATTTTCCAGCTCTCCATCGTAATATCTTTGCCGAACTGACCCTCTGTAGCAGGCGCTACCATTCCATAAACCTTCTTGCCGGCTTTCAACGCCTCAACAACCTCCAGGATAAATGTCTTGGAGCCAATCGCACCAAATGGACACTTGTGAATACAGTGGCCGCAACGGATGCACTTACTCTCATCGATTACAGAAATTCCCAGATCGTTGTAAGTAATCGCATCTACCGGGCAGGCAAATTTACACGGCCTCTTCAAATGCGCAATCGCATTATACGGACACGACTTCGCACACATACCACATTCTTTACATTTATTCGCATCAATATGAGAGCGGCTCTCTCCGGCTGATATCGCACCGAATTTGCAAGCGTTCACACACGCCTTTCCAATACAATTCTGACAGTTATCTGTCACAACATAACTGGAGATCGGGCAGTCCTCACACGCAGAAGAGATTACCTGGATAATATTTCCATTATCCTCTGAACCCGGCGCTTTCCCCTCTGCCAGCCGAATACGCTGACGAATAATTTCTCTCTCTTTATATACACAACAGCGGAACTGCGGTGTCGGCCCCGGAATCATTTTTCGCGGTAAATGATCCCTTTCCTCCTCCAGAGTCCCCTCAAATGCAAGCTTTGCTACTTCATACAACACATCATGCTTAATTCTGATTACATTCTCATCTGCAAACATTCTCTCTCTCCTTATCTCTGCTTGTGTTTTTATCGTCTATATCATAACATACCTTGTCAGAGTTGAAAATCGTTTTTCCCGATTTTTTTCATCATTTTTATGGAAATTGGTATATTTTTTGGTTATAATGGAAACATCTGCGTCCTTCCACATATTTGACACATTTTTATCATATGATAGCATGATGCTGGGGTCAAAACCCCCTTCGGGGCAAAACCAACACAAATATGTGTATTTACAAGCGAGCTTACAACACCACATATTGTGCCCGGTTGGTGCGAAGCACCCTTTTAACCCGGACATTACAGCATATTAGGAGGTACTATATGACACGCACAGAATTAATCAAAAAATTATGCATCATCCTATCCCTGACAATACTGCTGATTGGCAGCATGATCTGGGACAGTGCGACACACCATTCTACAGAAAATGCGCCGGACAAGGCTACCGCCAGGGAAAACAGCGCTGCTACAGGCTCCGCGTTATCCGGGATACAGGGTGTCTGGATCTCATTTGGGGATTATAAAAGCGCAGGACTGTATAACAAATCCGAGAGCACATTTACCACCAACGCTGACAAATATTTCAAAAAATTAAAGGCAGATGGTATAAATACCGTATATTTCCATGTCGCACCGTGTAATGACGCGATATATCCCAGCGAATATCTGGGCTGGAGCCGTTATATGTTTAAATCCGCACCGAATTACGATCCACTGGAGATTCTTGTAGATAAAGCGCATAAATATAAAATGACTTTTCACGCATGGATCAATCCCTACCGAAAGGTAATGGGCGGCCGGATCTTCAACCCCGGCAAACAATCCTCTACCAACCGAATCGTACGGATTGTCAATGAAATCATAGAAAACTATGAGGTAGACGGCATTCATTTCGATGATTATTTCTACCCGGCCAAATCGAAGGGGGCACAATTGTCTCATGTATCGATCCCGAAGCGGAAGCGCGTCATCAACCGAATGGTAAAAAAGGTATACCAAACCGTAAAAAATTATGATAAAAACATGCTCTTTGGCATTAGTCCAGCCGGCAATATCGAATATGCCGAAAGCCTCGGCTGTGATCTGTCGACCTGGATGAGCAAATCCGGATACATTGACTATATCGTACCACAGATTTATTGGAGCGACCAGTACCGTGTAGGCAGCAAAACGGTACATATGTATTCGGACCGTTTGGAAGAATGGGTAAATCAAAACAAAAACGGCACACCCATGTATATCGGGCTTGCCCTGTACCGCGGTGGATGCCGCAGTTCCTCCGACATCGGCTGGAGCCGCAGCAACAATAACATCGCCACACAGATCAAAAAACTCAAAGAAGCCGACTGTGAGGGTTTTGTATTATTCAGCTCCGCATATTTATATAAGAGCACCACGAAAAAGGAAGCAAGAAATTACAGAAACTATATCCGATAAAATATAAAACAAATGCATCAATATCCTGCCCCGGAAGATTACATTTCAGGCAGAGATATTGATGCATTTTTCTTATCGAATAGGAAATTGCTCGTTATTCTGTGGCGAAGAACGCTGATTTTGCCCTTTTTTACTGTTAAGATGATTGTTCACATGCTTCTATTGTCTCGATCACGCTCTTCATCTGATATTCCAGCAGGAAGACAACGGAAGCATATTCCGGATATGTCTCTTTCACATATTCAATCAATGGGTAAATATGTACCTTCGTCTCGCGAATATAGGCACTTCGGCGCTGCACGGCAAATCCCTTCGACATTGTGGAGACATTATTACAACGGTCAAAAAGCTTCACCAGACAGGCAGTTGAATTACGGCTCACATGACGGATATACCGTTCCATCGCCTCCTCCTTGCTCTCCCCCGGCCGCCTGGTATTTGTAATCGCCGCAACGCCTTCCTGCACGACAGCATTGACAGGAAGCTCCTCCGGGCTTACACCGCAATCCTCACAAACATCATGAAGCAGGATTACCGCAATCAATATATCCTCTGCCACACCGACAGCAATAGCATGACAGGCCATCATGAGCGGATGTACGATATACGGCAGTCCCTCGCTCCTCTTCTGGCCTCTGTGCTTCTCAACTGCATAAGGAAGAGCGGCAATGCTCTGCTGCATTTGATGCTCCTCAATATACTGCCTCACATAATTTTCCAGATCTCCCGCTTCGTACCCATATTCTATTCTGTCCATGAATCCCTCACTTTCTAGTATCGCAAGTAATTAAATTGTTATGCTAATATAAGCAGGCCCTGTATTTCTCCACCATCTTTACCGGCCGATACGACAGCTTTGCCTTTCGAAGGCCCTCCTCACCCATATCCTCTTCCCGGTTGACATATGCAAAATCCTGGCATACATGCTCTACAAACTGCTGGTTAATCATCGCATACGCCCCCTGTATATCTGAAAATGCCTTTTCAAAATGAACCACATAGGTGTCCCGGTTCAACGGCTCTCCCATACAAAATGCTGTAACTCGTCCGTTCTGGCGCAGCAGCCCGCCGTCCAGTCCCAGCCTGTCATACCATTGAATGGCATCCTGTACTACCTGGTACTCATTTTCCGCAGACCCATCCCAATTCCCTGCACGCTGCTTCCTCCACTCGGATAACATATCAGCGCATTGTCCGATATTCTCCGCAGTGATCTCCTCGTAACACCAGTCGCTGTCCTTAAATCTCGCAATATGGTTTCTCTTGCCGTGATATTTTTTTCCTGCCAGCCGAAGCAGATCCTCTGTCCGATAGACATAATCATAATCATCCCGATTTGTACTGATCTCAAACTGCTCAGGAAACCACTGCTGCAAAAGCCGTACCTCTTCCCCGGTCAAAGCCGTCATCAGAGGCTTCCGGGTCCGGCTGTCCGCATGGAGGATCACCGTCTCCAACGCTGCCTTCTTATCTCCTGCTCCACAGGGGAATGCATAAAATTCCATGTCTCCCTCTGAAAAACGCAGCACTGCACAACCGCAGCATTTTGCCACATGTACATGATAAATACGGCTCCATAGAAAGTTATTTGCAAAGGTAAATTCGCAAGACTGCTTTCCATCCTCCTGAAAGGCTCTTGTCAGCCAATCCTTATCCTCGATTGTCAATGTGTGAAAATCAATCTTCATGTTTACTCCAATCCTCTTTCATCTATTTAATAAGATACCATTTACTGCCCAAAAACTCAACAAAAATTTAATTCCACTATTTCGCCTCTTTCCTGTCGCAGGGGTAATTAAAACTCCAAAAACATCCGATAATATTAAAAACCAAGGAGGTAATTCCATGGAAATACATAACTTAACGACAAAAAATAATTATAATTATTATCTTCGCAATGCTTACTCCAAAGACCGTAAGGCAATTCGTTCAGATTACCGTGCCGGACTGTCCAAATTCAGACTGGTAGGCGCTGATGCAAGCGCTGTCCGCAAAGTTTCTGAGAAGCTGCGAAACTTAGAATATGATACGGATCATGGCGAGGATGTTCTTCAAAATACAAAAGTATTTATCGAGAGCTACAACAATCTTCTGACATCTTCCGACAGCGCAGGGACTACGGGTAACAGCATCGCTGCATTAAAAAAGCGTTTGACGAATATGACAAAGCAGGAGAAAGACGAACTGGCATCTATTGGTATTGAAATTAAAAGCAATGGCCAGCTCAAGATGGACGAGAATACATTCGGAGAGTGTAAACCTTCCAAAATCAAACGAATCCTTTCTTCGGATAATACTTTTACCGCTTCTGTAAAAAAATATGCTGCACAGATTTACAGAGCATCCACACGCCTCACAGATTCCTACAGTTCGACAGGAAGTAAGAAGAAAACAGGCGTCACGAATGACGGCAGCATAGTAGATATTTCTCTTTAAATAATATGAATTTTATTAAATAATAAAGCGAGCCTTTCCTGATAACACAATTTGTTATCAGGAAAGGCTCGTCTCTTTTCTCTTATCCGATCAATTATGCATATCTGGCTGTACTCAGCTTGACACCCGGTCCCATCGTGCTCGCGAGTGTTACACTCCTGAAATACTGACCCTTTGCAGAAGCCGGCTTTGCCTTACGGATCGCATCCATTAATGCATTGACATTATCTGCCAGCTGCTCCTCCGTAAAGGATACCTTTCCGATCGCAACATGGATAATATTTGCCTTATCCAAACGATACTCAACCTTACCAGCTTTGATATCGTTGACAGCCTTGGTTACATCCATCGTCACCGTGCCTGC
>CAYYGS010000176.1:0-5832 GCA_964471335.1 uncultured Jutongia sp. | reverse complement strand
CATAGCTCTGCAGAATCATATAATTAAATTCCAAAAAGCTAAGCCCTTTCTCCATACGCTGCTTATAGCATTCGGCCGTCAGCATACGATTTACACTGAAATGTGGTCCGATATCACGGATAAATTCCAGATAATTCAAATCCAGCAGCCAATCCGCATTGTTTACCAGAAGCGCCTTATCCTCAGAAAAATCAATAAAGCGGCTCATCTGTTTCTTAAAGCATGCGACATTATGGTCGATCGTCTCCCTTGTCATCATTTTACGCATATCCGTACGTCCTGAAGGATCACCAATCACAGCAGTCCCGCCGCCCAACAGGGCAATCGGCCGATTTCCTGCCATTTGCAGACGCTTCATCAGACAAAGAGCCATAAAGTGTCCTACATGCAGACTGTCTGCCGTCGGATCAAAACCAATATAAAACACAGCCTTTCCTGCATTAATCAATTCTTTAATTTCCTTCTCATCTGTCACCTGTGCAATCAATCCACGGGCAACTAATTCATCATAAGCTGTCATTTTCAACCTCCTAATTTCCTAATAAAATTTAAAAAGTCCTTTGTCAATGCCTGCGCACTGACAAAGGACGAAATAACTCGTGTTACCACCTTTTTTTCTCACTGATTCACACCAGCAAGCTCTATAGGATACCTCTATATCCCTGTACTGATAACGGTGTACCTTACCGTCCAAATATACCAAAATATTATGGTTTCCTTCGCCATACATATTTCTTCTATCGGCTGCTCCAGGATGTATTCATGACAAGCTTCCCTCGCTCCTCTCATCGACCGGCTGCTTTCTTTGAGTTTCCCCTGCCACTACTTCTTCCCTTCTCTGCATTTACTTCTGTAATTGTATCAAACTGCATATCTCGTTTCAATCCAATTAATCCAGATCAAACAGATATGTATTATCGTTCGGTGTATCACTCTTCGGATCCAGGTAGGAATATCCTGTCTTCTTCAGGTTGGTAATCTCAAACTGTACGAGATAATCATCCCTGTAATAATCATCAAACAAGAAGAAATATTCCTTGCCATCCTCTACATAATTCCTTTTATCTACCGAGAACGTCGCATCACTCTGTGCTGCCTTATAACGGAATACATGACCCGTTGCATCCTCAAAATAAACTGCAGGAATATATGTCTCCAAAACATCCTGACGAATGATTGTCTGACCATCCTTCTGCTCTGTAAAGTCCTCAATCTTCGGTGAATGGTACTCATCAGCCGGTTTCTTCACAATTGATATACGGAACTTCTGGATCTTTCCACCCGGTGACGTATTGTCAACCGGCTTGAAGTAAATCCTATGTGTATATCCATGCTTTTGTCTCATATCTTTCATATACTGCTGATACGTATCCTTATTCGGATTGTTACTCCGAATTGCTACTTCCTTCACAAACTTCGGACTCAGCGTTACCTTTGGAGCTTCTGTTACAGTAACCGTGCTATCTGCCTGCGGCGGATTGAACTGTGACGGACTATAATAGAAGATTGCACTATCCAGCGTAAAGCTCCACTGAGCACTCTCTACGATAATCATCTGTAATGGAGCATTTCCAAGATGAGCCTTGATCTCACTCATCGGGATCTGCATCGTCAGCTCCTGATCCACCTTTGCATCCGCTACCGTATTTTGCTTAACAATACCATTTTCCCAGCTGTTGACCACCTTGATACGTACCGCATCTCCAGCGCTGTTACCCCATGGTGAGTTAATATGATATTTTACCACCAACAGAGCATTGTCACCCAAGGATCCTAACGCTGCCGCATCATATGACTGGAAACCACCTGATCCGTTAGACAGATCAATTGGATCCGGTAAAATCTCCGGTGTCGGTGTCGGCTCTGCTGTAGCAACCGGCTCTTCTGACGGATCGGCCTCAATCGGCTCCGGCGTTCCGGCTGAATTCGGGAATGTACTCACATTGCCCGGTGTAAACTTTCTTGCCCCCGGTACATAATCCTGGAAGGATCTTCCGGTGTACTTCATTCCTGCCATAAAATACAGATACTGCTCTGTATCAGTATAATTGGTATGCGGATTCTTTATCGTAACCTCTTCCGCATTCTGTTCTGTCCCCTCCATCCTGGTTACAACAACTTTCGGATAAGAAGAACTACTGTCATAGCTGAATACCAGAGTATTGATGAAAAGCTTCATTTCATCTTCAGCATTACTTGACGCCATGCCCTTGAAGTCGGCACTCGTATATACCAGATTGTCTACCGTATAAATATAGTAGTTGTTTGTTGCATCATTTGGTGAGATACCATACAAACTATTATCTTCACCACCCAGACAGTACCAGACTCTCAAATTGCCGTTATGCATGTTCAACTGGAAGTCCTGTGCCTCTGTCTTATTAATGTTGATCTTCTCCGGTATATCAAATGGGAAGGTTGTAATCTTTCCCGAATTGATTCGCGTCAATGTATCTGTCTTCAATGCATTGCCAGTAGACTTATACCGCATTGCAGCAGAACCATCTGCATTCTTCCACTTGCCTCCGTCAAAGCAGAGCAACTGGCTGCTGTTATCACCCTTTTCTGTCAAAGCAGTATAGGTGTATTCCATCTGCTCCCCATCCAGAGTATAGAGATTTGGCCTAACGATCGGCATCGTAACAGATGTATTATTCTGTGGAACATTCATGACACCCTTTGCATAAGACGGTGTGTCTCTGATAGACTCATCCTCTGTCGTAAACCTGCTCTGGTTCAATACCTCCTTCAACTCCTGTGAGGTAGCCTTTTCTTTCGTACCAGCCCCCTCGCTTGAAGCAACGCTGCCCTGTGTGAAGATGACACCAACACCATCCTCTGACAACTGCTGCAGATAACTGATCACAGACGGATCTGCCTTTGCCTGCAAAGCTGAACTACAACTTACAATAATCACATCGAATTTCGTGCCTCTTCCCGAATTCACCTGAGAAGGATAATCCGGATTCTCCTCCAGGAATACATCTAACATCTCCTGCTCGGTCGGTTTTGCCTTAATCGTATTATTATAATAATCCATAAAGCTGTCAAGTGTTACCGATACACTGTCGTCCGAGATAGAATACGGCTTAGACGCCCCAGACTGCAACTGTGCCATGCAAGAGCTAAACAGGCTGTTTGATGTCAGGGCCTGCGAAGCATCATCTATGATCTGATAGAAGGTGATCGCATTCTCATCAGCATCCTTATCTGTTGCCTGATATCTTCCCACTCCTTTTGTTGTGATCTCATAATCCGGATTATCCGTATCATAGAGAACAAACTTCCAGGAGAGAGCTCCTGATCTTCGTGCCAGTCGGCGTGTCTCAAATACATACCTTACAACCGGCAGCATATCAATAGAATACGGGTTAGCATAGGATTCCTTCTGTGGCTGATATGTCTTGACAAACTGTGACTTCAGACTCTGGAATTCCGTCTTCTCATCACAATATGTCTTCATCCTCTCCACATCCGCCATGCTGTCATATACCATCTCACCTGTAGAGCTGTCGGAACTATTCTTAATGATACCATCATTGTCAACATCAATATAAAACTTAATACCAAACTTAATGTTATTTAAAGCATCATCCACCTTCACGTTGTACTTATCATCCAGCTCTGACCAATTCAGTGCAAACTTAAATTCCATGTTTGCTGATGCATCAGATGTACCGCTTGCGGAGGAAATCGAACCCTTGGCCGGAGTCTTCATCATCTCCACCTGTGACCTGCCAATTGATTTATTTTCAAAAAGCAGAGTACTCAGTTTAAAATAGCTTCCCTTAACATCATCGTAATTCTGAACATTACTCTTGCCCGCTGCCTCGCTGACCAGATTGTGAATATAAGAGCTGCTGTCTACTCTTCGGTTATGAGATGGTGTACCTGTCGTAAGCAGGACATTATCTACTACTACGATACCCTTATTTCTATTAATATACTTCTTCAACGACTTGCTGCTGACAGAAGACAGATCATTACCAGACAGACGGTATGTTTTATTCCCTGCCTTAATCAGATCTCCTACATGCAGATAATACTTTGCAGCCAGCTTATAATCATCTTTTGTGCCATTGAAGATCAGATTTCCATCCCCATCTGACGTGCTGCTGAAATTATAGTCTGCATCATTATAATCAATAATCTTACTCAGCGTATCATTTCTAAACTGTACCTTTTCTGCCTTATGATTAAACTTTCCGTCGGTTAATCCCATATAGACCAGATCATAATCATTGACAAAATCAGGCTCTCTACCGTTAAACTCCTGTGATGTCATACAGGTTACTTCTGTCTCAAAACGGCTGGACGGGAAGAACGCATTAATCAGCGCCTCATTCTTCCACAAATAATCGTTACACGGCTCAATTTCCAGGATGTTGACCTTGATCTTATCACGATCCTTGTGATCATTATCTGTATTGCCGCCCTTCTGATAATTTAAGAGATAATAAACCATTTCTATAGGTGAAATACCTCTATCATTCAGATCCATTCCTTCTGATTCTTCATACCATTTAAACGCATCCTCTGTATTCCCCGTCCGTTCAAAGTTATTGGTGATCATATTTCTACCGAACTCTGAACCACTGTTATACATGAATGTTCCACCATTCAGCATGACATTCGTCTCGGTCTGTTTTCCATCCTTATCTGTACCAGTCGCATTGATTAATACACTCTGTCCACCATTGACATAATTAATGCCAAAATGATCCAAAAACTCCGTGTCACAATTTCCGGAAGGATTAAAATTACGGAATGCATCCATCGGCATAAAAGTCCATTCATTCCAATAGATCTCTGCATTCTTATCCGTATTTGGTGCAATTCCCTGTGATGTACAGGCACCATCCTTATTAAACCATTCCGGCTTCAATGTATAGTCTGCATTAAACGAACCCGTCGTATTCTTCACGATATTCTCAGCCGGGATTACTGTCCCCCCGGATTTCTTGTCATACGTGAAAAACATCTTATAGAAATTCTCCGGCTCCATAAATAAGGACATATAATAGAGCTTATACATGTTGCAGTTCTGGCCAGAACCACTATTTCCCTTATAATTAGCATCCAGGAATGGCTCCAGTGTCCCATAATCCAGACGATATGTTGTCACACTTTTTGTATCATTGGTAGGAAATTTAGATAATCCTACAAAATCTGATACCAATGGTGCAAAATTATATAAATCCTTTGCCGCATCGTAAGCACCCGTCGTGCTGGCATACCTTCCCACACCATTCGCTTTCTGAAACATCATGGACGCTACACCCCAGGTAAAGTCATCCTCTGCCGTAAATTCAGCACGTTTCCCTAATGGTGAAACTACCTTCTTCACCTTAGCATTATCATAATATTCTTCCGCTCCACTTCCTCCGGAATATCGATGCAGATACATCAAATCCGCATAATCAATCCACTCCGGATGCGCATTCAGCTCCTGCGGGGTAATCGTCTTGATGACCAAATGAAAGTTCGCCCTGGCATCTTCCGAATAGACATGAAATCCTGTCCTGATCAATGAATTATAATAACGGAAGTAATTCTGCTTTCTGCCATTACATGCCTCCGTAATGATATCAGGTGCTTGAAACGGGTTCTTTTTATATTCATCCGGAATCAATATTTTTGCAGCCGCTTCTTTTGTTTCAGCTGTCGGAAGCATACGATATTCTGTATCTGTACGAACTGTATACTCTCTCTGTCCGAGTTCTTTATAAACAATGGGCTCATCTGGTGAAAGTTTAAATTTATTCTCATATTCCACAAAGGACATAAAGACAGCCGGACTACATGTGGATCCTGTCCCATTGGGATCGTCCC
>CAYYGS010000175.1:0-5834 GCA_964471335.1 uncultured Jutongia sp. | reverse complement strand
ATGCCCAATTTCAGTCAAAATCAATCAAACTAATTCATAAATCGTCATATATGTTTTTGTGCAACTTGCACAAAGGGATATTTGACCCCGGCATCATAAGATTCATTTTTAAGCAGTTGATCTATGTACTATCCTTCTCCTTTATCAATAAATTAATTCCTGTATTGTATAATCTTTCCCGTATTCATCAAATTTGCCGGCTGTCGTACCCCAGAGGATACAACAGCCGGCAAACAGGCTATTTTATGCTTCTTTATATAATATAAATCAGACGCAACCATTATGCGATTTCTTTAATGGTTTCTTTTTTGACAAACTTTATCACTTTTTCCTTCGTTGAAACCTTAATCTTCACCTTTACTTTACCAGTTGCATAATTGGTAACGTAAATACTTTTGTTGTGAATTTATGAAGCTGGCGCGAATGGTAATGATACAGCGCGAATAGTATCCGCACTTCTATCAAGCTCGAATGTAACCCGGCTTTCCCGCTTTGTAAACGAGTTTCACATTTGGAAAGCGGTGCGGGCACATCTGCTGAAATACTATCATTTAAACAACATCTGTAAATAGTTGTACAAATAAATTTCCACGCTGCTTCTGTCATGTCCGGTATGGTTAAAAAGCTGCCAGATATGGTCTACCGAGTTATGCTCCAGTAAATCATGTATCTGGGCAGGTGTATCCCCTACTGCTGTATCTTCTTTCGCACCCGCAAGATAAATCAGGTATGGCGCGCCGCTTTCCTCATCATATCGTACCTCTTCTGCGGATAACTGTCCCGGAAGCTGCTCCTTGTCAGTCCCCGGTATTAATCCCGGCGCCGGACAGACTGCCCCGACATAACCAAATTGTTCAGGATGTCTGATACCAATATATAAAGCTTCTCTGCCTCCCATAGAAAATCCCGCAATTGCAGTATTCTCTTTTCCCTCTGCTACAGAAAACGTTTTTTGGATAAATGGCATAACATCCTTTTCCAAATCATAGATAAAATTATCATATGCCAGTGAATTTTCCAAATTCATCTCCGTACATGTTTTCCTTTCTTTGCTGCAAAATATATACGGACATACTACAATCATCTCTTTGGTAAGTCCTTGTGCCATCATATTTCCCAATATTATTCTCGACTCTGTTGTATTTTTCATCCAGTTTTCATCATCATAATACCCATGAAGCAGATAAAGCACCGGGTATGTTCTTTCCTTATCATAATATGCCGGCAAAAGCACATTGATTTTCGTCTTTCTTCCTGCCGTTTGGGAATCATAGGATTTTGTCACCCATCTTCCATAATCAACATACTCGTCCCGCTGATCCATTTTCTCCGGCATTTTTTCCGTCAATATGCTGTCTGCCCAGCTTCTCAGATGATCCGGCTCTTTTTCAAAAAACTGCGGCAATCCATTATATACCATAGTACACACCGTACGTACGTCATGTCCCCCTTTTTCCCATATTCCATAATAAAAGTTACCTGTCGAAAAATCCTCCGTGTAGCCAAATATCTCGTTCTGCTCCCGCATTGCTTCCAGCATATCAACCATCCCGCTATATGCCAGATCACTTTCCCCTCCGCAGCCTGCAAACAGCCGAAAATCTTCCGGTGATATCTGCTGCTCCTCCACGCTGGAAACCATTACTTCTGCCTGCTTTTCACTGCCGCTGACTCCCCAGTCCTCGCCGCTGACAGGCATAAAAAATCCTACTTCTTTTAAGCTGTGCTGAAATACGTTCCAGGTTGTCAAAGCTCCCATTGAAAACCCGCCAAAAGCTCTGCACAATCTTGTTTTTTCCTCTGCCTTTTGAACAAAAGAATCCTGTTCCTCCTCATCTTCCCTTTCTTCACAAAGCCGCCGGTATGCTGTGGCATATTTCCCTTCCAGCGCCGGAATCAAATCATTCACCAATTCATTATAAAAAACTTTGGTGCACTGGGAATCCTCCTGACAATATTCATTTTTATATGTCGGGGTACATACAATACAAGGCTCTAATTCCCCTCCCGCGATCATATGATCCAGAAGATTGCCCAGAAAACTATCCGAGGTCTTCTCTGTTTCTCCAAAATACCAGGACTCATCATCACCACTGCCATGCATCAGATAAAAGATTGGATATTCCCGTTCTTCATCATATCCATTTGGCAGATACACCCTGGCCCGCTTCTTCCCCTCTTTATCACTTCCTGTATAATCCTTCGCCGTATATTCCAATGTCTCAATCGTTCCGGACGCTTTACAGGCCTGGTTATAACCAACCGGCACCTCTTCTATCTCATTTCTTTTATATCCCATCCTCTCAGAATCCTCTAATAAATTGACCGGCTGTGGTGATTCCTTTTTCACATCATCCACCTCGCTCTTTTTGTGATCCTCCTTTAAGGCACAGCCGGATAACGCTATACCGCAAAATAATACTGCAGAAATGCACAACCATAAGATACCGCTTTTTTTCATATTCCTCTCCCTTTTCCTCTGCTCTGTTACATTTTGCTGCTATTCCATGATTGATCGTCCCATTTTATTGAATTGATACAAGCAAATTTTGCGTAATTCGCTTTCACGAGTGCTCTATAAAATTGACTTTTACCCTACATGGTATTATAATTATAGCAATAATCGGAATAAAATCAAGTACACATATTTAGGTATGATACTTACAATTAAGTTATATACTTACCAAAGGAGAGTAACAAATGACAAAACATTGTATTTCAGATGAAAGCCTCAGTAATACCGGATTTAGCTACACACTGTCACTTATTAACGGAAAATACAAAATGACAATTCTATATACCTTGATGGAATTTGGTGTTGTCCGATTTAATGAAATGAAAAAATATATCGGTGGAATCTCTTATAAAACATTAAGCTCCTCCCTGAAAGAACTGGAGGCAGACCAACTTGTACATAGGGAAGAATATCCGCAAATTCCGCCAAAAGTTGAGTATAGCCTGACGGAACGCGGAAAGTCCCTGATGCCTATACTGGACGCAATGTGTGAATGGGGAAGCAACAATAAATTATAAAAAAGGTTTGAAGTTTCTCTAACGTATGAAAAATCATACGAAGAGAAACTAAATCAAACCTGGGAAGAACGCAAAATCAGCGTTCTTCGCCACAGAATAACGAGCAACTTCCTATTAGGATCAGATAAGAAAATGAAAAACAAGTCTTCTCAATTAGCGAAATTAGGGGTATAATCGTACATAGATTTTAAAATGCCGGGATCAAAAGGTGCTTCGCACCAACCGAAGGGGCTTTTGATACCAGTACACTTTAAGAAATTTATACATTTTACAATAATTGTACCTATTTGCTGTAAATAAAGTATATATTGTACATAATAAGATAAGCCTATGGGTGCAGGAAGGGATTGGTAGTGTTATGTTAAAATTACCTGCAATATTTAGCGACCATATGATATTACAGAGAAATAAACCTGTGGTGATCTGGGGAGAATCGGATGCCGAAAAGGTGACGGTGACAATTCAGGACGCTCATGTGGTTACGTATGTGAAAGATGGAAAATGGCGTACATTCCTCCCGCCAATGAAAGCAGGCGGGCCTTATGAACTGGTTGTAACCACCGATGCGGAGGAAACGATTACATATACAGATGTCATGTATGGTGAGATCTGGCTGGCCGGGGGACAGTCCAATATGGAACTGGAACTGCAGAATTCCAAGGACGGAGCAGACGCCGTATCAGAGGCATATAATGAGTTGGTACGTTTTTATTATGTGCCAAAGGTGTCTTATCTGTGTGATGAATTATATGAAGAGGAAGCTAAGAGCAGCTGGGAACTGTGTCGGCCGGAGAATGCAGGACGCTGGTCTGCCGTGGGATATTATTTCGCAAGAAAGCTTGCAGCACAGCTGAATGTTCCGGTTGGTGTGATCGGATGCAACTGGGGCGGCACATCGGCATCCTGCTGGATGAGCAGGGAAGCTTTAGAGGAAGATACGGTGATTTCTTCCTATATTAAGGAATATGATGAGATCATGGAATCTCTTGATTTGGAGGCGTATTATAAAGAGCGCGAGGAATATATTGTCTATCAGGCAGAATTTGACCGCAAATGTAAGGAATACTATGAAACAGCAGCGAATCCGACCTGGGACGGAGCTCTGGAAGTCTGCGGAGAGAATAAGTATCCCGGACCGATGGGACCGCGCAGTGAATACCGTCCCGCCGGGCTGTATGAGACGATGATACGTCGAATCGCACCGTATACTCTGGCCGGTTTTTTATACTATCAGGGAGAGCAGGATGACCAGAAACCTAAGAGTTATTACAACCTGTTGACACGTTTGATCCGTCAGTGGAGGGAGGATTGGAACGATGATAAGCTGCCGTTTATGATTGTCCAGCTTCCGATGTTTATGAACGAGACAGACGAGGATCTGAAAAACTGGGCGATTATCAGAGAGGCACAGCACAGAGTTTATCGTACCGTCAAAAATACGGGACTGGCGGTTATTCTGGATCTGGGAGAGTTTAATAATATTCATCCGGCAAATAAACAGCCTGTCGGGGAGAGACTGGCCTTACAGGCAATGTACCATGCTTACGGAATGGATAATGCCGTCAGGGCATTCGGGCCGTTCTATCAGTCCTGCTATACTGAGAAATCCTATATCTGGCTGATCTTTAATCATGTCAAGGATGGCATTGTCTGTCATGGGGAGGAGCCGGTTGGTTTTGAAGTAGCTGGCCAGGATAAGGTATTTTATCCGGCAGATTCCGTGTTGATTCAGGGAAATCAGATCCGTCTCTTCTCTTCACAGGTGAAGAAACCTGTCTTTGCCAGATATAATTGGACGAATTACGCGACCGTCAATATGTTTGGAAAGAACGGACTGCCGATGGCGCCGTTCCGCACCAGTATGCATGATGAGCCAGAAGGTGAGAATCACGGTTGACGCCAAATTACAGATGCGGTATAATCAATGGACGTGTTTGTGCCAGCAAGACAGAATGAAGCTGTAGAAGGGCTGGCATTCCAAAGTGAGAAATAATTTTCACGCCGGATGTGTGTAAGCTAATGAAATTAGCTTTGCGCACGTTTGACACAGATCCGGTCATATACGCAAAACGTGCGCAGAAGTGAGGAGGATATGGCAGAGAAGAAAAATATCTTAACATATGAAGGTTTGAAGGCACTGGAGGATGAACTGCAGGATCTGAAGCTGAACAGGCGTAAGGAAGTTGCAATCAAGATCAAAGAAGCCAGAGAACAGGGCGATCTGTCAGAGAATGCAGAGTATGATGCCGCAAAGGATGAACAGCGCGATATCGAACTTCGTATTGAAGAGATTGATAAGATTCTTAAAAACGCAGAGGTAGTCGTAGAGGAAGATGTAGATGTCAATGCGATCAACATTGGCTGTACGGTAAAGATCAAGGATCTGGAATTCGATGAGATCGAGGAATATAAAATTGTCGGTTCCATGGAGGCTGACTGCCTGGGCGGCAAGATCTCAAATGAGTCTCCTGTTGGAATGGCTCTGATCGGCGCAAAGGTAGGCGAGAAGATCCAGGTAGAGACGCCGAACGGGGAAATGGTTTCCTATGAGATTTTGGAGATTCAGAAATCGAAATAGGCGGAACAAATTATGCCGGCTGCACGGGGAACTGTTTGCAGCCGGACAGCATTTCAAGATATTTAACCGCCTTAGTAATAAATATGGGAAGAGAGGAGTATAGTCGTGGCACAGCAGAATAAGCCTCAGGCAGAGCAGGATATCCATGCTCTGCTGAAGGTACGGCATGAGAAGTTAGAAAATTTACAGGCAGAGGGGAAGGATCCCTTTGTAATCACAAAAT
>CAYYGS010000174.1:0-5843 GCA_964471335.1 uncultured Jutongia sp. | reverse complement strand
CATGTTGGAAAGTGAGAGAAATATGCGAAAGATTATTGTTGCAACCGGAAATGAGGGGAAGATGAAAGAGATCCGCCAGATTCTGCGGGGGGAGGATATTGCCTTTTCTTCGCTGCGGGATGAGAATCTGCAGGATATTGAAATTGTGGAGGATGGAGAGACCTTCGAGGAGAATGCGGTGATCAAGGCGCGCAGGATCTCTGATATTACGGGACAGATGGTGCTGGCAGATGATTCGGGGCTGGAAGTAGATGCTATGGATAAAGCGCCTGGTGTATATTCTGCGAGATATCTCGGGGAGGATACGCCGTATACGGTGAAAAACCATCATATTATAGATCAGCTTGCGGGATTGGAGGGGGATGCGCGCAGCGCACGTTTTGTCTGTGTGATCGCCTGTGCCTTCCCGGATGGCCGTACGATTACATGTCGTGGCGTGATCGAGGGACAGATTGGCTTTGAGGAAAAGGGAGAGAATGGCTTTGGCTATGATCCAATCTTTTATGTGCCGGAACTTGGCTGTACGACAGCAGAGCTTCCGCCCGATCAGAAAAACAGCATCAGCCACAGGGGGAGAGCCCTGACAGCTATGTATGAGCGTTTGAAAGAGGAAGGAGTTCTGTGAGATACAGGACAGATGGGGGAGAAGTATGTCACAGAAAATATTAATTGTCAGTGATTCTCATGGCAGCAATGATAACCTGCGCCGCGTCGTGAAAAACATGGCGGGGACAATGGATCGGATGATTTTTTTGGGAGACGCCATGTGCCAGCCGGAGGTGATCAGGGAGATCGCGGGCTGTCCGGTAGATATCGTCCGGGGCAACTGCGACAGCTTTTTGAGTGGTGTGCCGATATCAAAGCTGATAGAAATTGGGGAGCATAAGGCACTGATCACGCATGGACATCAGTATGGTGTCAAAATGGGGACAGATACATTGAAGCAGGCGGCCAGAGAAAACGGTGCCGACATTGCCATGTTCGGGCATACACATCAGCCGCTGATTGACACTTCGTCGGATGTAACAGCGCTGAATCCCGGCAGTGTATCACAGCCGAGACAGGAGGGGCGTGAGAAGACATATCTGGTGATGAATATAGAGGATGACGGAAGGACGGAATATGTCCTCTGCCATCTGTAGCTTTGCGCTGTGCCGGAGGAGCACAGACGACAGGATAAATGGGGGACAACATGAATAACAAAAGCAAAGGCACTATTTTGATGGTGGACGATGATGCGGAGATTGCAGATTTAGTGAAGATTCATCTGGTCAGTGATGGATACGAGGTACTTACGGCGAATAGTGGGATGGATGCGATGGAGATGTTCCGGCGGGAGAAGATTGATCTGGCGATTTTGGATATTATGATGCCGGAAATGGATGGAAATGAGGTGTGTTCCGCAATACGTGAGACCAGCAAGATTCCGATTATTATGCTGAGTGCCAGAGATTCCGAACTTGACAAGATTGAGGGGCTGGGAAACGGGGCCGATGATTATGTGACGAAGCCTTTTAATACTCTGGAGCTGGTGGCCAGAGTGAAGTCTCAGCTTCGCCGGTATCAGGATTTTGGCAATCAGGACAGTGAAGAGGCGAAAAGCGTGGTACAGGCTGAAAATCTGCTGGTGGACAAGAGGACACATACGGTGACAGCTTATGGCAGAAATGTGAAGCTTACACCATTGGAATTCGAGATATTGTATCTGTTAGCGTCCCATCCGGGGCAGGTATTTTCGACAGATGATATCTTTGAAAAGGTATGGAAAGAGAAAAGCTTTGAGATGAGTAATACGGTGATGGTACATATTCGACGGATCCGGGAGAAGATTGAGATCGATCCAAGGAATTCCAAGATCATCCGGACAGTTTGGGGAGTGGGGTATAAAATTGAGGCATAGTATTGAGAGCAGCCTGCGGGCAAAGCTGGCATTGTATGCGGTAGCTGCGCTGGCTCTGGCTCTGTTGACGGAAGCGGGATTTGGGGTACTTTTGTATATTTTGTCCGCTTTGATGGGATCCTCCAGCAACGGATATGGATATCGTGGGAACAAAGGAATATCAGGACGTGTTGGCATTCCCGGGGATGTCGGCACGCGGGTAGAGCTTGGCCAGTGGCTGCACAGGCTGTGGCGGCTGGAGCCGGGGACGATATATTCTATCATAGCCGCTGTGTTGATCATGGGCATTTTGTTATTTGTAGTGTATTTTCTGTTTTTTACACGGGGGATCATGAGAGATCTGTCTGACATTTCTGTCAGGATCACGAACATAACGAGGGGAAGCCTGTCGGAGCATATCGAGGTCACCAGACAGGATGAGATCGGTGAGATCGCATTTCGGGTCAATGAGATGACACAGGAGATTATTCGTCTGATGAATGCAGAGAGAGAGGCCCTGCAGGTGAATAAGGATTTGATTGCCTGTGTGGCGCATGATCTGCGGACACCGCTCACGTCTGTTATCGGTTACCTGAACCTGGCGATGGATACGGAGAGATATTCGGTGGAGCAGAGGCAGCAGTATGCCAGGATCGCGCTGGATAAGGCGAATCGGCTGGGCAGATTGATTCAGGATCTTTTTGATTATACGAAGCTGATGAGCGGGGAAATGCCCCTGCACCGTCAGAATATTGATCTGGTAAAGTTGATAGAACAGCTGTTGGAGGAGTTCTATCCGATCTTTCAAGATAATGCTCTGGAATGCCAATTTACTAAAAATGTTGATCGGCTGGAGCTGGAACTGGACTCCGAGCTGGTTGCACGCGCTGTCCAGAATCTTTTGAGTAATGCCGTGAAGTATGGCAGGGATGGTAAAAGGGTTCTTCTCACATTGGAGCAGATGGAGAGGGAGGTACAGGTCACTGTGACAAATTACGGTCTGATCATACCGAAGGAGGAGCTGGAGATGATATTTGAGAAGTTTTACCGGGTCGAGGAATCGCGTTCGCACGAGACAGGCGGCAGCGGCCTGGGACTTAATATTGCAAAGGAAATCATGGAGCTCCACGGTGGCACGATCAGTGTGGAGAGCGGGGAACAGGGAACCATATTTACAGCGGCCCTGCCGTTATAAATGCCGTCTTTGCTTTGGGTATACTGTACGGATGTTTTGATGGTACTGCATGACTGGGGAGGAAGACGAGAGTGCGTAGTAGAGGGAAATATATCTGGCCGCTGATCCTTTTGATGGTGCTGATGCTGACGGGTTGTGAACAATCGTCGGACAAGCATGTTGACAGAGTGACGGAGCGGAAGAAAGCGAGTAGTGCAGAGACAATTGAGTCTGTGAATCTGCCACAGGAGGGACTCAATGTCCAGCTTGCTTATGGTATGAACGGAACGGTTCGCTATGACAGATATACGGCTGTGACGGCTGTGATGCAGAATTATATTGAGGATTTTGCCGGTTATCTGCAGGTAGTGCTGGCAGGGGAGGAGGAGAGCCATACATTCCGTAGGGATTTTTCGCTGAAAAAGGGAGAGTCGCAGAGAGTGCCCCTTTATTTCCCGGCTTGTATGAACAGAGATGAATTTGAATTCTCGATCCATGCGGAGAATGGGGCAGAGATCTATTCCAGCCGGATTGCAGTAAAGGTAGATTATGGCACGGACGCAGTATATATGGGGATATATAGCGACCGGGTGCATAAGCTGGGGTATCTGGATGGCCGGGACAGTAAAGTGTTTTATTTGAAGCGGACTGATTTTGCAGGAGATTATAAGGCACTGGATATGTTTGATATGCTGGTGGTCAGTGATAAGGACATGCGAGATTTGACCAAAAGGCAGATCAGAGCATTGGCGGCATGGGTCAAAAGGGGCGGAAGCCTCGTGCTTGCTGACGGTGGCAACGAGTGGGAGTTTGCACCCTTTCAGGATGTTTTGATGCAATATTCTGTGCGTGGAAAGCAGAAGATCAGGACGAGTATGGGGCTGGAGGAATCTGATCTGGAGATGGTGACGTATCGCCTGCTAGAAAAACGCATGGAGGAAAAGATACAGAAGGTACAGGCGTTTTTGGAGAAAAATTTACCGGTAAGTCTGTATGATAACTGGAGTCATGAGATAGAGAATCTGGAGGAATACTCTTACTGTCTCGATGAGTCGGAGGAAATCTATAGCTATCTGAGGGAGAAATTCACGGCGGTGCAGTTAAAAGAAAACTTAAGCATGCAGATAGAAGAGGATGAACGAGCAGAAATATTGGAAGAGGTGTCTATTTCGCGTGTTGCCCGCAGATGGAGATACCTGGTGGTAGACAATGCAGAGTTGATTCTCTTCGAGAAGAACCGTGTCCTGCTGCAAAAGACGCCGGTGGGACTGGGGAATGTGATAGTCTCGGGATGTTCTCTGGCACTTGATTCCCGCCATTGGGATGTATTGGGGCTGCAGCTGCGGGAGACGCTTCTGATGCAATTGACATCGTGGAAGCAGAGACAGCTGATCAGAGAGCATAATATGGTATTTTCGCAGAGTAATTATATCTATCGGCAGGGGCTGGCCGTGACAGAGATGGATAACCTTCCAAATCTTAAACTTTATATCGTGATTTTATCTATCTATGTCCTCTTGATTGGACCTGTTTTTTTCGTCGTTTTTCGGAAGAAGGGAAAGATGATGTCCCTTTGGTTAGTAATACCGATTTGTTCGCTGTGCTTTACTCTTATTGTTTATCTGATGGGAACCGGTACACGCATTCGTCGTCCTTATGTCAATTATTTGTCTCAGATCCAGCTGGGCGATCATGGGGAGGCCGATCTGCAGACGTGGTTTCGGATCGTGAATGGTAAAAATAATGTATATGAGACGATGCTGAAAGGAGGGTGTGATGTCAAGCCGCTGATTTCGGGGATGGGCGTCCGGATGGAGGAGACAGATACACAAAACCGGCAGGAGACATCAGAAGCGCGGACCCGTTATAGTATTTCCTATGAGAATAATAATACACAAATTGCCACACAGAACATGTCATCCTTCGAGGGAATGGATCTTTGGAACAGGGAAGCTGTCTCTATCAGGGGTGACATAGACGCCCGCGTTACCTCGAATGAGATGCTGTTAGAGGGGGAGGTGACAAATGGATTTTCCTTTGATTTGGAGGATTGTTTTGTGCTGGACAACGGGACAGTCTATATATTGGGGGATATGAAGGCGGGAGAGACGATGCGCCTGGAGGAGATCAGCAGAAATAAGATTTACCGGCAGAGTGAGTATAATTATGAATATAACACTTTGATGGAGAAAATGTTTGGTACAGGTTTTTGGGGTCACTCGGAAGATGCCGACAGCTTATCCCAGCGTAAGGCAGCTTTGGCACAGGCGTATTTGGAGAGTTCGGCCTCATCGGAGCCCTTCTTTTATGGATTTGCCGTCCGTGGAGATATCGGGGGACATCCTCTGATAGACAAGGTTGAGTATGATAAGTATGGTGCGGTAGGAATTGCCCGGAGGATTTCGATTCAGTATACCTCGGAAGGGATGGATATCCTGCCGGATATTTCCTCATATGCTGTGTATTTTGACAGCAGTATTACGGATGGCAAGGTGGTCAAAAGTCTGAGCCGTAAGAGATTGTCTGTTACATATCAGCTTCCATCCGGGTATGAGTGGAAGGGGCTGATATATAATCAAAATAATAACCCGGAATTCGGATACTTTGAAAATGGATATCTCACTTCTGCTATTTTTAACGGTACAGTAACGATGATTGACCAGAGTACAGGACAGGAAGTGGAGGTGCTGCAGAGCGGCAGACAGGCCAGGATCAGTATCGAGCCAAAGAATATCGGAATAGACGGCACACTGACACTTTATTATTATCTGGATATTTCTTCCGGAGCAG
>CAYYGS010000173.1:0-5853 GCA_964471335.1 uncultured Jutongia sp. | reverse complement strand
TTATCTCACGAGGGCAGAAATGCCGGCTACCATGATTCGTCTCAATCTGGTGAAAGGACTTGGACCGGTTCTGCAGATCTGTGAGGGATATACGATTAATCTTCCGGATGAGGTATCGGACAAGATCTGGAAGCGTACAGATTATACATGGCCGTGTACATGGTTCGCACCGAGAGTAACGGGTGAAGGTGCCTTTAAGACGGCATATGACGTAATGAATAATTGGGGAGCCAATCATGGTGCGATCAGCTACGGACATATTGGTGCTGATCTGATCACGCTGGCGTCTATTCTCCGTATTCCGGTGTGTATGCATAATGTGCCGGAGGAGGATATCTTCCGTCCATCGGCATGGAATGCCTTCGGTATGGACAAGGAGGGTCAGGATTTCCGTGCCTGCGCGGCATACGGCCCGCTTTACAAGCTGTAAATCTATCATAATAAAACACGAGGGGATATTTCGTAGAGAAGCGAAATATCCCCTTTTATCTGATAGGAAAACGCTGGTTTTGCCCTTTTTATCTGATAGAAAGCTGCTCCTGGTATAAAAGAGTATAAAAAAGAGCCTGGATTTTGATGGATATTCGTATTATTCGTACATTTACAATTGCCGGAAGAATATGGTATACTTGACTCGTTGCAAAAAAGGAGCTTGGGTATATGGAGGTTTGTTATGTTTGAACAGGAAATCGAGGCAATCGCGAGCAGGCAGAGCAAGGAAGACATTTACTATGGGTTGTTGGAGCTGACAAAGCAGGCAATGGCGCAGAGAGGAAGAATAGAAGGCAAAAAAAAGGTATATTATATTTCTGCGGAATTTCTGATCGGAAAGCTTTTGTCTAATAATCTGATTAATCTGGGATTGTATGATACGGTAAATGAGGCGTTGAAACGGAATGGAAAGGCATTGACAGACATTGAGGAGGTCGAGCCGGAGCCGTCGCTTGGAAACGGAGGACTGGGACGTCTGGCGGCATGTTTTCTGGATTCGATTGCGACGTTGGGACTGCCTGGTGACGGAATCGGACTCAATTACCATCTGGGCCTGTTTAAGCAGGTGTTTGAGAAAAATCTGCAGAAGGAGACAGCCAATCCGTGGATTGAGAATCAGAGCTGGCTGCGGAGAACTGATGTCGGTTATCCTGTGATTTTTGGCAATACGACAGTACAATCTGTCATGTATGAAATTGATGTAACAGGTTATGATAATAAAACAAATACTCTGAAGCTTTTTGATATCGATACAGTGGATGATTCTATCGTGGAGGATAACAGTATCTGGTTTCGCAAGGATGATATCCAGAAGAATCTGACACTCTTTCTCTATCCGGATGATAGCGATACACAGGGACAACTGCTCAGGATTTACCAGCAGTATTTTATGGTAAGTAATGCCGCACAGCTTATTATTGATGAGGCAGTGGCAAAGGGAAGTAATCTCTACGATTTGCCGGATTATGCCATCATTCAGATTAATGATACGCATCCTACCATGGTAATTCCGGAAATGATCCGTTTACTTGTGTTGAGGGGAATCGAGATGAATGATGCGATCGGTATCGTATCCCGTATGTGTGCCTATACGAATCATACGATCCTGGCAGAGGCATTGGAGAAGTGGCCAATGTGGTATCTGGATAAGGTTGTACCACAGCTCGTTCCGGTGATCAAGATGCTGGATGTGAAGGCGAAGGAACGGTATAATGATCCGAGAGTGGCCATTATTGATGAAAATCAGGTAGTTCACATGGCACATATCGATATACACTACAGTTGTAGTGTGAACGGTGTGGCATACCTTCATACGGAGATTCTGAAAAACAGCGAATTAAAGCCATTTTATGATATATATCCGCAGAAGTTTAATAATAAGACAAATGGTATTACCTTCCGCCGCTGGCTGCTTCACTGCAACCATCCGCTGGCCGATTTTATCAAAGAGAAGATTGGTACGGAATTTATGCGGGATGCAGATAAATTGGAGGAGCTGTTAAAATTTATTGATGATGAAAAAGTGTTAGATGAGATCTTCGAGATCAAGAGGACGAAGAAGAAGGAATTAAAGGCATATCTAAAGGAAAAAGAAGGTATTGATGTCGATGAAAACTCTATTTTCGATGTGCAGGTTAAACGTCTTCATGAGTATAAGCGCCAGCAGATGAATGCGTTGTATGTGATTCATAAATACTTGGACATCAAGGCGGGAAATCGGCCGGAAACGCCGATTACAATCATATTTGGTGCAAAGGCAGCTCCTGCATATACGATTGCAAAGGATATCATCCATTTGATTTTATGTCTGTCAGAACTGATCAATAAGGATCCGGAGGTGAGTCCGTATCTTAAGGTGATTATGCTGGAGAACTACAATGTATCCTATGCGGAGAAAGTAATTCCGGCCGCAGATATTTCTGAGCAGATTTCACTGGCTTCCAAGGAAGCGAGCGGAACAAGTAACATGAAATTTATGTTAAACGGCGCAGTGACCCTGGGAACAGAGGATGGAGCGAATGTAGAGATTCATCAGTTTGTTGGGGATGATAATATCTATATCTTCGGAGAGTCAAGTGAGAGCGTGATGGAGCATTATGCAAAGGCTGATTACAGCTCTGAGTCGATTTATGATGCAGACGAGGAAGTAGCAAGACTTGTTGATTTCATTATCAGCAAGGAGATGTTTGCTGTAGGCAACAAGAAATCCCTGATCCGTCTGTATATGGAACTTCTGACGAAGGATTGGTTTATGACGCTTCTGGATGTGAAGGAATATATCCATGTAAAGGAGAAAGTATTGCGTGATTATATGGATCGTAGGTCCTGGGAGAAGAAGATGCTGAAGAATATTGCAAAGGCTGGTTTCTTCTCATCTGACAGGACGATCGCACAATATAATGAGGATATATGGAAACTTAATGTATAAGGAAAGGAATTTATATGCTGCTGACGGCAATTGCTTCGCCGGAGGTACTGCTTATCGTGCTGGTCATTGTTCTGGTGGGAACCGGGATAATGACCAGTGTTGTCAGGAAAAAGTATGAGTGCACTCCGGAACGTGAAGAGGAATGGGAGGAGGCGCTTTCGCAGGGACTTATACAGCCGCCTGCGGAGAAAAAGGAGCGTCACAAATCATAAGGAATTCATTGCATGGGGATTTGCAGTGTGGTAAACTTAGAAAAAAGGAGGTATTTAATATGAAGAGAGTTGGTTTTTTGACGAGCGGCGGTGACTGCCAGAGTCTGAATGCGACGATGCGCGGTGTGGCAAAGACATTGTATCAGACATATTCTGACATCGAAATTTATGGTATCCTGGAGGGATATAAAGGCCTGATTTACGGCAATCGAAGAAAAATGGAGCCGAGGGATTTTTCCGGGATTCTTACAGAGGGAGGTACGATTATCGGTACTTCCAGACAGCCGTTTAAGAAGATGAATGTGCCGGATGAGAACGGTTTGGACAAGGTTAAGGCGATGCTGAAGAATTATAAGGAATGGAAGTTAGATTGTCTTGTTATTCTCGGCGGCAACGGCACACATAAGACGGCAAATCTCCTGAGTGAGAAGGGATGTAATGTCGTGACGCTGCCCAAGACGATTGATAACGATATCTGGGGTACGGATATTACCTTTGGATTCCAGAGTGCTGTAAATATAGCGACAAATGCGATTGACTGCATCCATACAACAGCGGCGTCTCATGGACGTGTCTTCATTGTTGAGGTGATGGGGCACAAGGTAGGATGGCTGACGCTTCACGCAGGAATTGCCGGAGGAGCCGACATTATTCTTCTGCCGGAGATTCCGTATGATATTAATTCTGTAGTAAAAGCATTAGAGAAAAGGACTGCACAGGGCAAGAGATTTTCGATTCTGGCTGTGGCTGAGGGTGCGATCTCCAAGCAGGATGCTGCTCTGAGCAAAAAGGAACTCAAGGCGAAGAAAAAGGATTCTCCATATCCGTCGATCTCTTATCAGATTGGTCATGAGATCGAGGAAAAGACAGGGCAGGAGGTACGTATTACAGTGCCTGGCCATACACAGAGAGGCGGCGGCCCATGCCCGTATGACCGTGTGATCTCCAGCCGTCTGGGTTCTGCGGCAGCCCGGCTGATTATTGAGGGGAAGTTTGGGTATATGGTCGGCCTGAAAAACGGAGAGATTATTCCTGTGCCGTTGGAAGATGTAGCGGGTAAGCTGAAAATGGTTAACCCGGAATCTTCGATTATAAAAGAGGCAAAGGGGCTCGGAATTTGTTTCGGAGATTAAGATAGTTGATGGAGGATGCGTATGTCATACACGGCGTTATACAGGAAATTTCGTCCTGCAGGCTTTGACGAGGTCAAAGGGCAGGAGCATATTGTGACGACGCTTCGTAATCAGATCAAGATGAACCGTATTGGTCATGCCTATCTGTTCTGCGGTACCAGAGGAACGGGAAAGACATCGGTGGCAAAGATTCTAGCAAGGGGAGTCAATTGTGAGTCACCGATAGACGGCAGTCCGTGCAATGAATGCAGCATGTGTCAGAAAATCAACCGCCAGACATCAATGAATGTCGTTGAGATTGATGCGGCCTCCAATAACGGTGTGGGAAATATCAGAGATATTATTGATGAGGTGCAGTATTCGCCCACAGAGGGACGCTATAAGGTCTATATCATTGATGAGGTGCATATGTTGTCTACGGGTGCATTTAATGCATTACTCAAGACGCTGGAGGAGCCGCCGGAGTATGTTATATTTATTCTGGCAACGACGGAGGCGCACAAGATTCCGATTACGGTTTTGTCAAGGTGCCAGCGGTATGATTTTCATCGAATCACCATTGAAAAGATTCAAAACCGTCTGCGCGAACTGGTAGATAAGGAAGGCGTAGAGGTGGAGGAAAAGGCGCTCCATTATATTGCCAGGACGGCCGATGGTTCCCTGCGTGACGGACTGAGCCTTCTGGATCAGTGCATTGCCTTTTATCTGGGGCAGACAGTGACATACGACAGGGCACTGGAGGTGCTGGGAGCGGTTGATACCTCCGTTTACAGCAGAATGTTCCGCTATATCGTTGGGTTTGACGCAGTAGGATGTCTGGAACTTATAGATGAAATGATGGCTGACGGCCGTGATCTTAGTCAGTTCATCAATGAATTTATCTGGTATTTGCGTAATATCCTGCTGGTGGGAACATCTGTGCAGGGAGAGGATCTGGTGGATGTGTCCATGGAGCAGATGGCTCTTTTGGAGGAAGAGAGCAAGATGGCGGATGCGGACAGCCTGATTCGCTATATTCGCGTTTTGTCGGAACTCTCCAACCAGATCCGTTATGCTGTGCAGAAGCGCATTTTAATTGAGGTGGCCTTGATCAAGCTGTGTAAGCCGCAGATGGATGCCAAACAGGATTTAACGTCAGTGATTCAAAGACTGCAGGCAGTGGAGGAGCAGTTAGAAAAGGGTGTGCTGCCGATGCGTACAGATACGACAGAAGGAGAACAAATCACCAGCGATGCTACAGCTGTAGAAGAGAAGGAGAAGATCATTCCTAAGGCCGTGCCGGAGGATATTCAGGAGCTGATCCGCAATTGGAATCGCATTTTCGCACAGTGTGGGCCGGTAGAGCGGCAGGGACTGGAGCGGGCTGTGAAGACGGTGGGAGACGATGGCGCTCTCGTGCTCCAGTTTACGGATGCTGTAGACGAAGGGATGTTCCGACGGGAGGATGGACGCAGATTAGAAGAGATGAAGGTGATTATCCGAAATGCGATTGGCAGGGATGTCGATATTCGGACGAAAGTCGTCACAGAACAGGCTTGGCCACCGAAGTGCCGTCGCCCATCGAAAGACCCACTTGGGCGGCGTTGAG
>CAYYGS010000172.1:0-5854 GCA_964471335.1 uncultured Jutongia sp. | reverse complement strand
TCACGCATGTCTGCGTTACCTTCTTTGAACAAATAAACCCATTTGTTTGCCATTGAACAACTACCTCCTAATAAATTTAATCAGCGGAAAGCTCCGCCCTAATGATACATACAGTATCGGTAATGCTAGTATAACACACTAGCCGCACCTGTGAAAGACTTTTTTCACAAAAATTACCAAATCAGGAGGCTTCTGGTACAAAGTCCGTCAAAATGCAACGAAATTCTCAATCATCATCATCATCCGGCTCCACATCATCCCCCATAAATTCCCGGTTCGTCACACGCTTTCTCTCACGGTTCTCCTCCACCAGCTGCGAAAGCTGCTCCTTCACCTGGGCTGCATTTTTGATATTCTTCAATTCGAAATTGCCAAGGCTCTTATCTGCCGAGGAAACCTGAATCGTGCCCATTCCAAAGATCTTCTGACCCAGCGTACGCGTCATCGCCACATCCAGAATACGATACAGCCGCACCTCATTTTCCACTGTTTTAAGCAGACCTGTTGTAACAAACAATCTGTCATCCGACAGGGCATACTTCGTAAATGTCCAGGGAAGCCCCAGTGCATTTCTCTTCCTCTCATTCCATACATACTTTATTTCCGTCTCCATAAAAATTTCCTCCTTCATTCATCCTTGTAAACGTACCAAATTTTTTCATCCTAATTCCACATGCCGCTTTCAACGACTTAAAAAGTAAAGCAAATAAATATGATTGTTAGACAGCGTTATTTGCTGTCTTAGAATCATTTTTCAACTTAACCACCATCGGCACAATACAACGTCACCCGTGCACACAAGTTTCAATGTCCCTGTCTTCTCTGGATCTACATCATCCGTGTGCTGCCGACAGCAGGATCTTTCCTCCCCGGACTTGGGAAGTGTATCTTCCTCCGGCAGATAAGATGCTATTTCCTCCTCTGACAGTGCAATCGTAATTTCTTTAAATCGGCTGTCCCTGTGTAGTCTTTTCCGCGCAAGGTCTTCCTTCATTCCTCCGAATGCTGTCTCCTCTGCCATGTCCTCCCGCTCTACATAATGTCCGATCTGCCGATTATTCAGGAACACTGTGATCTCCGCACCCTTCTCCGCATAGGCATCCAAAATAAAGGACTTCACAGCCTTTGAAAAACACACTCTCTCATATTCCAGCACCATAGCACAGTCCTCCTGCGCAACACTGTCGGCACTTCCCTCTGATTCAGACATATCCTTCCGCAGCGTTGCACGCGGCTTCTGCAAAGCATCCGAAGCAATGCCGATATATCCCATATGTCCCTCGGTCCGGCAAGCATGAAGCGATCTGTCATAAAATTCTGCCGGATTCCTGCGCAGCGCATCCCGCACCCCACGCGGTGTTCCATCCAAAACAATGCTTTCACGCACACGTATATCCTGAGAAGAGGCTCCCGCCTGAATCTCATATTCCCCCAGCTCCAGAAGCATCTGCTCCTCAATCACATCAAAATACCTCAGCTCCTCCAGAGGAATCACGAATTCCAGATGCCTGATCTCCCCCGGCGTGGTCGCATGAACTCTCTGAAATGCCTTCAGCTGGCGCAGTGGGCGCTTTACGCAGGAATTCTTTTTCGTCACATAAATCTGCACCACCTCATCCGACGTACATTCTCCGATATTCTCAATATTCAGGCTCACCAAAAGAGACGTCAAGTCACATAATTTGACATGAAAATCCGTATAATCAAACGCGGCATATGTCAGTCCATGTCCAAACGGATACAACACATCTCCCTGAAAATACTGATATGTTCGCTCCTCCTGAATGATATCATAGTGATCCATCGCCGGTAACTGATTCGTGTCACGATACCATGTCATATTTAATCGTCCGGCCGGCGGGACATTTCCCAAAAGGACATCCGCCAGACCATTTCCAAGCTCCATACTCCCCGTTGCCATCGTCAAAATCGCCGGAATATTCTCCTGCTCCCAGCGAATCGCATACGGCACACTGCTGACCAACACCAGCACCATCTGCGGATTTGCCTCTGCAACAGCCTGAATCAACTCTCTCTGAAACAGCGGAAATTCAATATCCTTTCTATCCCTTTCTTCCTTACATGTAATCATCGGATGTGCACCTGCCAACATCAGTACAACATCGGCAGCGGCCGCCACCTCAGCCGCATCGCGCAGGGAATCCTTCTTCACCACTGCCCGAAATCCTGACAGTCGTTCGTACTGCCGCCCTGAACGAGTATGTACAATGAAATTTCCTCCCTTTTCTACAGGGACTAACTCTCCTTCTTCCACAAAGCCCCCGTCCTCACAGACCCGCAGCCGATTCTCCTCATCCACAAAGAGTTCTGCACCGTTCCAGGCCCGAAGAAACAACTCCTCTCCTCCCAGCAACGCCTGATAAAAGGAATCCCCTTCCCATTTTGCCAAAAAGGACTCCTTTATAAACCATCCAAACGCTTCCTCCTTCGTTGCCGTAACCACACCCCGGCGGTAATTCTTCTGCTCGTCCTTTCCATCCTCCACAAAGAGCAGCTTTCCGTTACTCATAGCGCGCAGTGTAAGTTGTCTGTCATCCCACAGCATGACCTCAAAGATCTCCGCGTGCTTCTTGTCCACAAGCCCGACTGTCCCGTCTTCATCCAGGATTCCCAGATAACGCTCTCCGCAGCAAAGTTGAATGTGTGGAATACCGGATTCTGCCATCACCTCAGAAGCAATGTCACACACTGCTTTTTCTGATCTCCCGTCACTCTCAGAAGTGTCACACATGGAATCTCCGGCAAGACCATCAAGAATCCCCTCCAACGGTGTCACATGATAGGGAGGAACACCGGAATACCAATCCATAAGCCATATATCAGCCCACGGTCCGATCACTGCAAACTTCTGTCCTCTCTTCAATGGAAGCAATTTCCCATTCTCCGTTTCCCGGTTCTGCAAAAGCACAACAGATTCTGCCGTTACACGCCGTGCCAGTTTCTGATGTTCCCGACTGTTCAACTCCCTGTCGGGAATCGATGAATATGGATTCTTCGGTAACGCATCCATCAGTCCCAGCCGAAGCATCGTACCGAAATGACAGCGAAGCGCTCTGTCAATATCATCCATCGTAATCATTCCGCGTTCATATGCTTCCCTTGCACCCTCCATTACTATGTCAATGTCATCCGTAAAACAATCCAGCCCCGCTTTTAACGCCGCTGCAACTGTCTCCGTATGGGAAGCAAAATATCCATGTTCCTCTACTGTCTGCTGCATATCACCGCCATCACATACAAAATGGTGTACACCCCATGCATCCTTTGCTATCTTCTGCATCTCATCAGATAAAAGGCAGGGAACACCGTCCACCTCATTATATGCTGCCATAATCCCCTCAGCGCCGCCCTCCACGACAGCTCTGCGAAAAGGTTCCAGATAATATTCAAAACGATTCCTGGGATCAATTGAAGAGGACTTCCAAACACGCCCCTCCTCTACATTATTCGCATAAAAATGCTTCAATGTCGCTCCACAGCGAATATAAAACGGATCGTCTCCCCGAAGCCCCCTGACATAAGCAGCCGCCATGCGTCCCGCCAAAAAGGGATCCTCTCCGTAAGCTTCCTCTGTCCGCCCCCATCTGGGATCACGTTCCATATCCACTGTCGGTGCCCACAGACAAAGGCCGCCCTTTCCCTCCTTTTCGAAAACAACTCTCGCCTCATTTCCTACGGCGCGTCCCACATCGCGTAAAAGTTCCGTATCCCATGTGCTGCTCATTCCAATCGGATTCGGAAAAACTGTCGTTGGCTGTGGCTCTCCCAAATCAAAGCTCTGATCATGACGCGCCTGCACACCATGCGCCCCCTCGCCGCCCACATAAAAGGAAGGAATCCCCAGCCTCTCGATTTCCGGACAGCCTGTTCCCAGACATTGCAGCTTTTCCTCAAATGTCAGTTCCCTCATTAAATAGTCCAGCCGCTGCTCTATTGTCAGTCCACAGTTCCATAACGGCGTCTGTCGATAATCCCCAGTCATTACAACCCCCATTTCTGCACTGTAAAAACTCCTGATTTCTAAAACAGGGCAGGTGCCTGCGCACCTGCCCCGCCATGGTTCATAAATTTATAATTATTTCACCTTTTTATAAACCTTCTTGATTTTCTTCTTATTTGCTGCCTTGCTCTTACCTGCAATCTTAATCTTCTTCTTGCAGCCCTTGAATGCTGACTTATTTACAGATTTTAATTTTGCATTACAGGTTAATTTTGTCAGCTTCTTGCAGCCCTTGAATGCGCCAGCAGGAATCTTTGTCATCTTCTTGCCTAACTCTACACTCGTCAGCTTCTTGCAGTTTGCAAATGCATTTGCGCCAAGTGTCTTCACATTCTTTGCCTTCTTAAAGCTGAATTTCTTTAACTTGGAAGACTTCTGGAATGCCTTCGCCTTAACTCCTGCAATCTTATAGGATACAATAGAGCCCTTGCTTGCCGGGGTTGCAGCTCCTAATGAAAGGGATGCCTTCTTCTTACCCTTTGGAGACAGACCGACTACCTGTACAGCACCCGGTGCCGGTTCCTGAGCACCTGACTGGATCGATGTCTTTGTAACCTTATACTTAAAGTCACCGTTTGTGAATGTCTTACCCTTCTTGTAACCAACCTCATGGCGGTCAAAGTCAACACCCTCCATAGTATAGGAAATCTCAATAGAGTCTGTCGGCAGTACATTCAACAGTTTGCCGGAAGGGAAGATATCATCTGCATTCGGCGTCTTATCAGCCGGTGCATAACCATCAGCCAGCATGAACTGATAATAATCAATAGCATCACCCTTACATGGAACTACTGTATATTCCTTCACTACATTTCCATCAATCTTCAGAGTTGCATTCTTCATCACAACATTCTTCATACTCAGCGGAATCGTAGTAGAGACAAACAACATATTAAATGCTTTAGACACTACATCTGAATCCTTTGTACCCTTCAGAGTCTGCAGATTCAAGCCCTTAACGCTCACAGTATATGTCGTATTATCTGTCATCGTTGCATCTGCAAAAGTAACTTTCAATTTTGCAGGCTTACCGTCTGTCTGATTGCCATCCCAGTAACCAACCTCTGTCTTGTAATCAATGTCCTTAGAATCCAAACCATAGCTCTTGTCATTGAATGTATTTCTGAATGCCCAGTTATCTGTCTGGAATCCCAGATATGCATCATAGGATGTAGCTGCAGCCGTAGAAATTGCAGACGGTGTTGCCGTCGGAATCGGTGCCGGAGCATCCCCTGTTACATAGAAGTCAAATGTAATCTTGTCACCCTTCTTGATCGGAATAACATCTGTGATCGTATTAGACAGGGATTTCGTCGGCTCATCCTCTGCCCACTCATTACATACGCACAGTCTTACATCTCCGTCAGCTTCATCCTGGAACATTCTTGCCGGCCAGTTATATGTCTTAGCCGTCTCGCCCTCTCCGACAATCACAGACTTGCCGAGCAGGTTAAATGTTGTCGGCATTACATTATTAACCAGAAGAGGAAGCCAGATTGCACCATTCTTTGTTACCAAATCATCGCAGTCGCCTCTGGCTACTACAGATAACTGATACTCACCCGTCTTGGAAATGGTCATAGAAGATTCATTTGACTCTACATACTCCATCTTCGTTGCATCAAACTTCGGTGTTCCATTCTTATCCTTTGCTGTATCAACCTTTGCTTTGATTGCCTGTGATGCGAAAATAGCAGCCTGGATATCCTTGCCTGCAGCATCCTTCGGTGAAGTCTCTGCCGGTGTCAAAGCCTTATTTACATTTGCAGAAACATAAATATCAAACGGCTGTGCCAGGTCTACTGACTGGATTGGTGCCATGCTAACCTCCGG
>CAYYGS010000171.1:0-5885 GCA_964471335.1 uncultured Jutongia sp. | reverse complement strand
GGTATTCAGAGACGGGGAAATTGTAGGACAAGGTACATTTGATGAACTGATGAAACACAATGAATATTTCGCAAAACTGTATCATTGTAGCATGGAAGAACAGGTAAAATAATTATGCCGTTTCCATATTCAAATCAAAAATATGTTGCCATTTTGCAGGGATTTATTATAATGAATGCGTGGCAACATTTTGGCAACGGAAAATTAGCGGCTAGAATAAATGATGAAATGTTAGAGGGAATATTATGGAAAAAATATTATACGTTACCGATCTGGACGGTACACTGCTTACGAAACAAGATAACATCCGTCCGTTCAGTATCCAAGCAATCAATGAGTTGGTGGAGAAAGGCATGTTATTTACCTATGCTACGGCAAGATCTTTGGTATCCGCGTCGAAGGTTACAAAAGGATTGTCTATGAACATTCCGATTATTGCATACAACGGAGCCTTTATTTTTCAACCGTCTACCGGGGAAATCCTTTCTAAAGAACAATTCACTTCGGAAGAAAGAAACAGGGTAAAAGAAGTTTTAACGCAACATCAGATTAGTCCTTTGGTCTATTCTTTCATTGATAGTGTCGAAAAAGTGTCCTGGATCCCACAGAATGAAAATGATGGAATCAGGCGATATTTGAGTATGAGACAAGGGGATAAGCGGTTGCGTGCTGTGGCAGATACAGAAACACTTTATGAGGGAGACATGTTCTATTTTACCTGTATTGGGGAAAGGGATGAATTGCAACCAATTTATGATGTGTTTTCAAAGGACAGTCGATACCGGTGTACAATGCAGCAGGAGTTATACCGACCGGAATATTGGTGCGAGATCATGCCTGCATTGGCAACCAAGGCAAATGCAATCAGGAAACTGAAAGATATGTGGGGATGTACCAAGGTGATCTCCTTTGGAGATGCCATTAACGATATTCCCATGTTTGAAATATCGGATGAATGTTATGCTGTGGCGAATGCGGTGGTAGAGCTGAAAGCAGTTGCTACGGGAATCATTGAGAGTAACGAGGATGACGCTGTTGCAAAATGGCTCATCCGTAGGGCAACATTTAGCAATGTTTAATGTAAATGCTCCATATTGGAACATGATCTGGGGAGGTTTCATTCTGCGGGGCTGCTACCGTGATTCATGAAAGCTATTTCTACATAGTTTAGGCATGGAAGGAGAAACACGATGAAGGTAAGAAAAGGCAATAGCGATGATTTATCTATTTTGGCGAAATTTAATAAATTCCTGATTGAAGATGAGCAAAGCGACAATGGAATGAGAGAGGCATGAACTTTTGGAAAAAGCTGAATTTTAAAGAACGCAGTGTCTATATGAGATATAATTAGGGAAAAGGTTTTGGAGATGGAGGGTGAAAAATGGCTTCTAGCATTGTTCATCTGGCAATTATCAGTGAAATAACGAAGAGGCTCGATTTCGATAATACGGACAGGCTGAAGTTTGGATCGATAGTCGTTGATTCGGGTTATGGTGGCAATTCTCATCTTAAGATTGACATTTTGGATGGACAGAAGAAGACTTACGATTTTGATAAGTTCAGGCAGTTGTTTGGGGAGCGGATGCTGACGAATGATCTTTATCTGGGTTATTATCTTCATTTGGTGCAGGATGCGTTATACAGACAGTTTGTGTATGATAAGTACCATTGGGATCCGACAATTCCGGGAAATGTTGAGCGGCTGCATAAAGACTATTCAATTGTTAACCACTATATTGCTACAAAATACCGTTTGACGAATGATCTGATGGTACCGGATGGATTTGAGCAGGAAGATATCAATCAATTATGCTCCTTTGACACGGAAGGACTTCTGAGGAGTATGGATTCATATTTTGTGCCTGTAGAGGAAACTCCAATATTCTTTTTTACCAAAGAAATGTCGGATCAGTTTATTGGGGAGGCTATAGATTTCTGTGTGCAGGAAATAGAGAAAATTCGCAGGGGAGAGCCCGGAATAGATATGGTTGCATATGCTTGGATTAGGTTGTAATATATACAGTTACAAGATCTTTGAATAAATGTTATTTGCAAAGATTGCAATATTGTTTGACCGCAACAATACCAGATGCTATACTAAAGCTATTCTAACGAGAGGAGGAGCATACAAAATGATTAACATTAGGAGAGGTGTTTGTCTTTAATAGGGCATTTTATTATCTGAGTAACAGAATAGCATTTTAAAACATTTCTAACTGATTTCGTTGATGCAATGTGAACACGGATAGGAGAAAGTACGAAAGCATACTTTCAAATATTGAATGGATGTCCACCAAAGCGGACAAGGAGTGTAGAAATGAGTTATGTAAATGCTAATATTGTGTTGCCGGAAGATTTGGTCAGAGAGATTCAAAAATATGTGGACGGAGCGAATCTGTATATTCCGAAAAGGACGAAAAAAAGTACGCAGATGAGTACCTACAGACAGGAAATTTGTGAGAGAAATTGTGAAATTTATCAAGCCTTTTTAAATGGCAGCAGCGTACCGGAGTTGTCGGAGGTATTCTTTCTTTCAGAGAAAAGCATCTATCGTATTTTGAATCAAATGAAGCAGTAAGGATGATGAGAGAGATTGCGCAGGGCATCTCTCTCATCTTTTTTTCGATTTCAACATGAGAGTGACAGTTCGTTGGCGGTATGGTAGAGTTAGGAGTACAGGGAAGGAGGAGACGAACATGCAAAAGGGAAACATGAAAGTTCAACTCAGAGAAATGTCGGAGGAAGAGTTCAAAAAATTTTGTGAATACAGTATAAATGATTATGCAAATGATTTGATGAAATCGTCTGTTATTACGATGGAAGAGGCGTTAGCGGAAGCGAAAAAGGAATTTGCAGAAATGCTTCCAAATGGGTTAGGGACTCAGGATAATGCATTGAGGATTATTGTTGATGCAGCTGAGAAAAAAGCTGTTGGTATAATCTGGTATTTGTTTGAAATGGCAGATGACATAAAACAAGTTTTTCTGAGTGATTTTATCATCAAAGAGGAAGAACGCCGGAAAGGATACGCATCTGCGGCTTTAGCAGAAATGGAACGGGATGCCCGGAGAAATGGTTGTGCAGAAAGCGTTATATATGTTTGGAGGCATAATCCACCGGGAATCAACTTATATACAAAATGTGGGTATGTTACATTTAGGGAATTAGATGATGGAATGTATATGAAGAAAAGAATAAGAGAATAGGCAAGTTCATTATCAAATGTTTGACAAAATTATTTGTTAAATAGATCCTTCAAAACATTTTCGGCAGGCATGTTCTGGTAGCCATCAGGATCTGACAAAATAACATTTTTTCCTGTGGTTTTCCAGCGCATCTGTCCATAATGGGATAAATAGGAGTAGCCGCGATCTATCGTTGAATATCGCTGATACCATGACCTGTAATATTTTTTCATATATTCCTTTGCAAGCTTTATGGCCTGACTGTTTTTCTTCCCTTTCGGTGTAATGGTTCCGTTTAGCTGCACGCCAGAGGGCGAAGAATGTAAAAGCACAATACTTCCATCGCTGCACTGTCCTACCACGATCCACACATGGCCGCAGCACTTGCAGGCAGAACTCATAATGTCTCCTGCCTTATAATCCTTTATTTTATTTGCACTTTTGTAGCGGCCAAATCCCAACTCAGAAAACTTCTTTGCCTGTTTCGATGCAGAATAAACATATCCCTTTTTATTCTTTTTTGTGTTAAGGATATTGTAAACAGACCATCCCACATAACCCGAACAGTCCAGACCTTTATGTATTTTGTATCGGTAATTCCTATAATTGTATGAGGATTCCTTTCCTTTCGCAAAGCTGCGCCATGCAGGACTTAATCCAATCCTCCTGGCCTCCGGGCCGGCTCCTGTGTCTGCTTTATTCCAGCCGCCGCCCCAGACATACATCGTAGAGCCGACTGGTGCAAGGGCTGTTGACAGAAAGTTCCTAATCGTAGAAATTCCTTCTGCTGCTACTGTAGTAGATACCACGGTACTTTTTTTGCTATAATTTATCTCTCCATTTTCCGTTGTTTTATAGGAACGGATGTAATAAAAATAGGTGGCGCCTGCTTCCTTTTCCTTCAAAACAGCCTGACAGCTTCCGGTTTTCTTAATTAAGCTGTATTTAGAATGATTTTCCGCAGATTCTGGCAAATCCTCTGTCGCTTCATATATCTCATATCCTGTAGCACCGGACACCGGTTCCCAGGATATGGCAATCTCATTGTTTACAGCGGTTGACATGACACCAACAGGTTTATCTTTCTTGAATCCTGTTTTCGCTTCACATGGAAAAGAACATAAATTCATCGAAATCGATACGATGATAAGAATGCTGTAAATATGCAGAAATTTCCTTTTACTTTGTATTTTCAAACGCTTGCTCACTCCTTGTTTGATTATTTTTGTAGATATAAATTTTCGTGTGTTTTGTTGTATTTCGGACAATTTTTCATGTTTTTCAGGAGAGGTACATAAGCAGTTAATTACTTTTTGATTTTAAAATATCTTTTAGTTTAAAAACCATATTTGTCAATTAATACTCTTTCGACAAGGATTTTTTATCCATATCAAACTGTTGGTAATATACTGGAATATTATATCTGCTCCGCATCCCTATCAGGTATTGTATATCTTGTTGAGTGATTTCCAAAGATGTTACAATTATAAGTTTGTCAGCATTGTTTTTATTTGGATAATGATTATATTCCAATAGCTGCCCTAACGCTTGTCTTATAGATAGCTTTACAGTATCTGCCGTTTTCAGTTCAAAATATATCTTTTTGCCTTGTGGGTCTATTGCCTGAATATCAACAAACTCTCTATCTGTTACAACATCAGTATAGCCATTACGTTTCAAAAACTTAACCATTTCATTTGTTAAATCGTTATGTTTCAATTTCATTGTATATTTAGCTTTTACTGCATCCACATCTCCTATCTTCTTCTGTTTCCGAACATCTTCAATACGGTCTAAATATCCGGGAAGCGTTTTGACATATTTGTTATCAATCTCTTCATCAGCTAATGGTATGCCGCTTTCAGGGTGTGCACGCAGGTATTTATCAATCATGGGCTTTTCATGCTTAACAAAATCCTCCAAAGTTTCAATGTAATTCTTATTAGAAGGATAATAACATTTCCATTTATTTATATTTGCTGAAAATTTTTCAAATTTTTTCCCAGTTCCTTCTATCATGTTTTTGATTGCAACAATATGAGGTAATTTCTTTGGGTCGTTCCGACAACACAAGGTAATGGATGCTTCTCCTGATGTATTGCAGTCCCAGTTAATCAAATAAATCTTGTCAACCGGGTCTGACTTATCCCAGAATGTAAGCACAATATATTCCTCACTACCGCGAAAATACATGCCTTTATCCAGTCTACCCGCATTATTTCTTTTTCTTGGCACAAAATAAAAATCTTGATGCTCAAGTTGCCATTTCAAAAGGAAGTCAAGGCAATTTCTGTTCATTTCAATTATATCTAATTTACTCATCCGCTTTCTCCTTTCAAACTGTTTGTCATAAATTATATCTGGTTTCATATAAGCATTGTAATAGTGGTAAAAACATTTTTTGATTTTTCTCTAAATTCGACGTGGGATTATTTTATCATATATTGTGATAAAATACAACTTTCCAGACTGTTTTGTCAACAGCTACGAGGTTTTAGTGGAATTATATAAAGTGACGTGATATACTGTTCATATTGTTGTGAATGACAAATTGTCATGTGATAAAAAATAGCTGGAAATGGGAGTGTGAAGAAAAGGATCTGTTGACAAACCAGAGTTTTACGGACTCAGAAATGGAGGTGTTCAAAGTGGAAACAAATCAGTATTTAATTGAATTTTATAATAATTATGACGAGGATA
>CAYYGS010000170.1:1238-5908 GCA_964471335.1 uncultured Jutongia sp. | reverse complement strand
GAATCGGTTTGCCGAGAAATTCTGTAGTTTATCCCTTTTGACATGTCCTGATACATTTCTATGTAATTTCCCCTTTAATCGAGCAATTTTCTTCCACTGTCCCCCATTCAGATATCGGTATTGCGCCTGATAGCCTCTTCCCTCTGCCTTCTTAAAAGTAATTTTTAACCGGTTTCCCCTCCTTTTTGCCTTAATTCGCGGCTTTATAATTTTTTTCCGAACCATCACCGAAGTCTCTACACTTTGACCACCCATTACTGTATTTCCACTTACTCCTATTCCAAATGCTTTGACAAAGTAATAATAACGCACACCCTTTTTTACAGATGTGTCTGTATATGCATTATTCTTTCCACTCGATAATGTATTAATCCTCTGATATTCCCCATTAATTCCCTTTTTTCGATATATTTCATATCCCCTGCTATAGCTGTTTTCCATCCAGCCAACCATCACTGCAGCTTTTCTCTTGTATCCCTTCTTTCCATGGTAGGTGTATGTAGAACGTGCCAATATCGTATTCACAGCCAACTGTGATATATTTGTCACCACGCTTCCTGACGCTGCCTTAGATGGCGCAACACTGGACGTCGGTGTTGGTGTCGCACCTGTACTTAACAAAACATATGGAATCTTCCTCTCTTTCGCATACAGCGCGGCAGCAGAGTTCGAGTTACAATAGATTGTCACATTACCGCAATTCATAAATGCATTTGATCCAATCACCGTTACGCTATCCGGGATCGTCACGCTGGCCAAACTGGAACAATTAAGAAATGTATAATCCATCAGATAATTAATGCCACTCGGAATAGTGATCTCCTTCAGATTAATGCATCCGCAGAACACATATTCCCCCAGGATCTGCATGCTATCCGGCATGATCACCTTTTCTAAACATTGACAATCATCAAAAGCATGTGATTCTATAATATTTAAACTTTTTGGCAGGGTAATTGTTTCCAACCGAATACATGATGCAAACGCATTTCGTTCTATGGTTTCTAACCCCTCTGAAAAGATTACATTCGTTAAATAGCCGCAATCATCAAAAGCATATTGTTCTATTGTCCGTACACTGCCCGGAATCGTAATGCTGATAATATCGCTATATTGAAATGCATAGGAGTCAATCGCTGTCACTGTATACCATATCCCATTCGCATAGATCTGAGACGGAATATCTACATAATAACCCACGGCATTACTATCATCCATCACAGTACATTCTTTGTTTTTCACATCACACTGATAATAAATGCCATCCTCTGACCAGCTAAACACTGTTTCCTCAGCACTCCCTACAGACACATATCTAACACTCCCAATTACACAAAACATACCTACTATCATCGCAAGCAATATTTTTTTCCATAGTTTCTTCATATATATCGCCTCTCGCCTTCTTATGTTCTCTATTTTCACACCTCTTTTAATGAATAGAAATCTATATCCTTGCATACAGTATTTATAGGATATAACACTCTTTGGTTGTTGTCAAGTACAACTAACCATTTTTAGCCTTCTTAAATTGCTAGCATTAAAATGGATCATATAATACTACAAGGGGGGTGCATGTTTGAAAAAACTTAAAGATTTACGAAAATCACGCCATCTTAGTCAGCAGAAACTTGCAGAACAGTTTGGTCTAAGTCAGCAGTCCATTTATAAATATGAAAATAATTTGGCAGAACCCGATCTGGAAACCCTTAAAAAATTTGCGGATTTCTTTCATGTCAGTGTTGATACACTAATCGGATACACCGGCAATACTTTTTCTGATTTGCCCCAAAATAATCCCGACCATATTACACTTTCTCCCGATGAACTCCACCATCTTTATCTTTACAGAAATCTTTCTGATAAAATGCGGACAAGCATTAACATGATTATGGAAGAATTGGCTGAAACTACCCCTGACACCCTGATAGAGTCTAAATAATTTCCTGATTAGATAAGAAAAACCAGCCTGTAATAAACAGGCTGGCATCCAAAATCAACCAAAAAGATCAAAAATATCAATTGCATCAAATACAAAATCTATAAAATGATCCGCTCGCTTTGAGAAGGTATTCGCATTACCCCTTACTGGGAATCATTCTTGCGATTCTTCCTGCAAACTCTGCAAAGTTCTGTGTCTGTAATACCACTTTGCCCGGTCCGGTAAGCTTTGTCAGGAAGAGACCCTCGCCGCCCAGAAGAATATTTTTAATTCCCTTGACCATCTCTACCTCATATTTCATCCCCTTCTGGAAGGCTACCACATTTCCTGTGTCCACCTTTAATACCTCGCCCGGTGCAAGCTCCTTCTCTACCCTGTCACCGTCGATTTCCAGAAATGCCATTCCGCTTCCGCTGAGCTCCTGCAGAATAAATCCCTCGCCGCCAAAAAGTCCTGATGTAAACTTCTTTGTCAGTGTAACGGACAGATCCACTGTCGGCTCTGCACACAGGAACGCTCCCTTCTGGCAGATCATTCCTCCTGTCTCTGTTACATCCAGCGGCATGATTTCACCTGCTACCGTAGAAGCAAATGCGATCGTTGTCCCAGCTTTCTCTGCTGTATAATTTGCCATAAAAAGGGATTCTCCGGCAAACATACGCCCAACACCTTTAAGCAGGCCGCCACGGGTATTCGTCCCCATCGTAATGCCTTCTGACATCCAGGCCATTCCGCCAGACTGCGTATACATAGACTCTCCTGGCTGATCAAACATAACCTCCACTGCCGGCATTGTGTTTCCAAGTATTCTGTACTGCATTTTTTTCCTTCCTTTCTTCCATACTGTGATAATATATTCACTCCCTCTTCATCACAGTACTTCCTCTTTACGTTTTTTGTTTTCTTCCATATTTTATCATATTTGTATTGCTTTGCATAGAAAAAATTTATCCTTCCAAACAAGCAGCCAACATAAATTTTCGTATCACAATGGAAAACTTTACTTCTCGCCCCTGTCCTGTAAAAATCCCTATTGAAGTAAAAGCAGAGGATCTACCGCCTTATCATTCTGCGTCACCTGAAAATAGAGATTGTCACCTTCCTCTGTAAAATACTTTGTAGGTGCGGCAACCTTTCCGATAATATCACCTGCCGCCACACTCTGCCCTTTCTTCACGCAGATATCCTTCAACTGGCCATAAACCACTTTATAGCTGCCGCCAATATCCATAGTCACGGTTGTCCCTATTTCCTCTTTTTGAGAAATATCTATCACCCTGCCCGCGGCAGATGCCTTCACCTTTGTCCCCGCACTGGCCGAGATTTCGATTGCAGGATTGCTGCGGTACTCAGCCAGGGTCTTGAAATAAACCGTATTCTTGTCACTGAATTTCATGAGTATATCGCCCTTTACCGGCCAGCTTAATCCCTTGTCCTCCTGAAAGCTCAGTTCATCCTTGTCCTGTGCCGCAGTTTGCGCCGGTTGCTTCGTCTGAGTGCTTTCTCCCTTTTTGGCATCGGTTGTTTTCTTCTTCGAATCCTTCTCCGTTGACTTATTCTGCTTCGCCGAGTTGTTCTTTTTCGGTTTCACAATAACGCTGGCCTCCTGGCTCTCCTGAGAATTTCCCTCTGCGTCCGCAACCCATTCCTGATTATCTGCACTGTTTTGCGCCGATGTTGCAACAGGCTGCTCCTGACGTGCCTCAGTTCGGCTTTCCTCTTTCCCATTTTGCTGCTGTGTGGTACTATAATAGACACCACCTACGGCCAGAAAACATACTGCGGCTGTCCATATTGCCACATAAAAACTTCTGCGATTTGATTTGTTCTTACCACTGAAATCATTTCGAGTACGTTTCATATTCTACCTCATTTCTGCGCTGCAAAAAATAACCCAGCCGGCCCAGCGATTAAATCTCTATTTTATCACTGAAACATTTGCCAGGATTGTACAGAAGACCGCAAAAGGTCTCAAAGCTTGCGGATACAGCGCGGCACAAGCCTTGTACATTCCAACAGATACGAGTGTTTTCTTGATAGAATAAAGCTTCCTATAAAGAAAAAAGCACCCCGAAGCTATCGAGATGCTTTACGATATCATCTGTCTATATTTTTGACAGCGGATAAATTTTTTATTCACATGAAACGATTCTAATTTGTATTCTCTGTCTCCTTTTCCGTATCAGAATTTTTTTCATCATCAAAAGAAAAATACCCTTCTGATACATAGGACTGCATTGTCTGTGAAGCCGGCTGCTCTGCCTGCTCCTCTACGTCGCTCTGATGGTTCGGCGCAGGAATAAATTCTCCGTTTCCCCCACTTGAAGCAGGTTCATCCAATGATCCCTCTCCATTTACAGCAGATGTTTCATTTCTGCCATCCGGCGCAGGCGGCACTGTAAAGCCCGGCTGTGGAGCCATATTGCGGTAGTTCATCTGTGTGTGAACATATACCTTTTTCTCATGATAATAAATCACACTTGTATCACTGAGAAGGTCATGCAGGCCTCGGTGCTCCTTCTGCACAATAATGAAAAGATACCCCAGGCAAAGTATTATATCTGCCAGAAATCTGCCGATTGTCTCACGGTAGAGCACTTCAAAAAAGGTCATCTCTCGATCCTCTGCACTTACAACACGCAGGGCAAAAAGTTTCTTTCCAAGAGTTGCACCTGTATAATAGGTAAACAGCACAAAGTATGTCACCGTCAATCCATAAATCAAAATA
>CAYYGS010000170.1:0-1228 GCA_964471335.1 uncultured Jutongia sp. | reverse complement strand
TCCTTCAGGGAATATTGAAATATCAGTCTCTGAAACAAGATACTATCAGCATGGTTCGTTCTCCAAATCCACATGGGAAATCTTACTACCACCAATCCGGCATTTACAATAATCATATCCACCAGGAATGCTGCCAGACGCACGAAAAATCCGGCATATACCTGACTCTTCGCGTTAGTCTGCATAATATTTCAACACCCCGTTTCCTTTATTTTCCATAATATCCGTTGCCAGTTCCAGTTCAGACTTTGGCTGCAATCCGTTCACGTAGCCCACCAGCGAGCTCAGGAAATTACTGGTACGGTTCACCTCATGATATGTAATATCATTGGGCAGCCCATTGTCTTCCTGCATGGCTGCTTTTAATTCCGTCAGAAGACCGACCTCATCAATTAGATTTGCCTTCTTCGCCTGCTTTGCAGAATAGATCCTCCCATCTGCAAGCTTCTTGACCTGGGCAATGTCCATGTTCCGCCCGTTGCTGACAATCTCTGCAAACTGATCATACGCCTCATCTACCAGACTCTGCAGAATATTATACTGCTCATCTGTAAGTTCTAATCCTGCAGAACCCATCGATTTATTTTTACCACTTGTAATATCAATTTCCTTTATTCCGATCTTATCATACAGCTTTTTGCAATTTACCAGAGACACAATCACACCGATAGATCCTGTCCAGCAATTGCGGTTTGCATATATTTTATCTGCTGCCATGGAAATATAATATGCGCCTGAGCATGCCTGAGAAGCAAAATATGCATAGATGGGACGGCCCGTAGTCTCTTTATACTCCATCAGCTTTAAATATAATTCATCGCTCTCATATACGGTTCCACCGGGACTGTCTGCATATAACAGGATTCCCTTATTATTTTCTGCATCGATCATCTGATCTATATAATTCATATATGTATTGTGATCATACTGACCATCCTCTGTCGTTCCCCAGATATTAGAAGAAGATTCACTCGGTCCAATCTCACCCACAATATTGATAACACCGATGAAATCCTCCGTAGGAAGAGAAATATTTGATCCTGTTCCCTTGATCAGATTAGACCACGTGCTGGAAACATCGTTCTGTGAGGAATCCTTCATCTTGTTGACAAATGCATTCGAAAGAGTCCCTGCCAAACAAACAACAATAAATACGATTCCTGCAACAACAATTCCCATTAGCTGTTTATTCTTCATAGCCATACCCATTTCTGCGCTGCTGCGCCAT
>CAYYGS010000169.1:686-5932 GCA_964471335.1 uncultured Jutongia sp. | reverse complement strand
GAACAACCAAAGAATGACAGGCTTTAAGGTTTATTACGATTCGACAAAAAACGGCTGGGATTCTGCGGCAAGTAGTATGGAGGGGGCAAATGCAGTTATGATAGATATGTCGGGGCTGTTAAACCAGGACACTCTGTCGCTTGACGCAGAAGCCACTGAACTTGCTGCAGGAGAGAGCATGCAGCTGACGGCACAGATCAGCCCATATCTTGCCACAGGATTTCAGTGGTCTGTCAGTGATGAAGATGTGGCGGTTATCTCAAATCAGGGGAAAGTGACAGCACTGAAGCCGGGGAGCACAGAGGTTCGGGTAGAGAGTGCGGATGGCCAATATACTGCAAAGATGACACTTACCGTTACAGGTGAAAGTTTTTCTATGCCTGATTATGATATTCAGACTTTGGAGAACGGCATTAATTATACGTCATCAAGTACACGGATACAACAGATTGTCTGCGAAAAACTTCATGGAATTTATTTTCTGGAAGGGAGAAAATTAGGATTTTATTCTCTGGCAGATAAGAGCTATCATACGGTAGAAACTTTTGCAGGATGCAAAGATGCCTATGTCGCAGATGAAAAACTCTATGTATTATATAGCATCAATTCATATAATGTCTGTTATATTTATGATTTGATATCCCAGTCAATGGTGTCAGCATTTGAGATCAAAGGATACAATTCAACACCGGCAATAGGGGTCGATGCCATGGGAAGGATTTATATTAGCGGAAACAGCTGGAATAATGGAAACATAAATAAAATTCTTCTGTTTTCCGAGAAGGGTGAGCAGCTCTCAGAGTTGTGTGTTGGCACCGAAGTAAAAGCATTTTCAGGTTTTGATAATACCAATGGATATTTTTATACGGAATCTTCTTATGATTATTATTCATGGGGATATTCACATCCGGGAAAAGGGCTTATGATGGGAAAAATTGAGGGGGATCGACTGAGGTCAATCGATACCTATTACAGTTTTCTTGAGAGTGGACTTATTTCCCGTTCGATGAGCTGCATGTTGTATCTGTGCTATAATTCCCATATGAATCACCAGACTTGTGCAGAGCTGCTTGGAGGCAGGTATCTGGCGGCATGCAGTTCACTGCATGATGTGGTTAATGTGTACGATTCCGGCTCACCATCTGATCATGGATTATCAAAGCTTATAAGTATAAACAGGTCCGCAGTAGAAGAGGGTGATACGTCAGCATCTAATGACTTTACAAGTATTGGGGTGCGGACGGTGTATAATGAAAGTAATAACAGTATACTTGTTTATGAAAATAATAAAATAATTTCAGAGTATTCACTGACTACGGGCGAGAAACTTTCTTCCATAGAAACCCAGTACAGGGTGTTTAATATGCTGAAAATGGGTGATTCGCTGATTGTAATTGAAAAAGATGATGATACATATTATATGGAAATTTTAGACTGCAGCATTCCGGAGCAACTTGAAATCAAAGCGGAACATACACAGATGCAAGTGGGGACATTTCAGACACTGACACTGGAATGTGAGAAGAACTATCATTTATCTTCCAGTTGGTCAAGCAGCGACGACAGTGTTTTATCTGTCACCAAGAAGGGAAAGGTGTCAGCCTGGAAAGAGGGGACAGCAGTGATTACTGCAAAGGTTTCCGAGACGCTGCGTGCTGAAATTACAATTACTGTCACAGCATCAGGAACGCTGTCGCACACAGAAAATATAATAAAAGCGGATGGGCAAATCAGTAATAACCGTTCTGCAAATAACTATACCCTCTGGGCGAGTACCGTTAATTCATATCTTACAGAGAACGAAGACCAGACATTGACAAGGATCGAATATATGAAAGACGAAGGGGTGTTGGTAGAAACTTATTCCAAAGAGTATGAGTTATTGGACAGCCAGCTCCTTCCTTGCGAACTGAGTTATTTCGGTGGTTTTTATTCTGGCAAAGATGCAAACTTCATAGTGTTTGGGCAGAATAATGAGGAAGAAAATGATGAGACAGAGGTGATGAGAATTGTAAAATACAGTAAGGATTGGAAGCGTCAGGGTGCATGTGCTGTTAAGGGCGCTAATACGTATATTCCTTTTGATGCCGGTTCTCTGCGCATGGCAGAAAACGACAATATGCTGTATATCTATACCTGCCATGAAATGTATGCAAGCAGTGACTCTTTACATCATCAGTCCAATATGACATTTGTGCTGGATGAAGATGCAATGGAGATTACACAATCCTATTATGATGTGATGAACATTGCCCAGGCGGGATATGTCAGCCATTCCTTTAATCAGTTTATCCAGACAGATGGGAAATATATCTTCCGCGTAGATCATGGTGATGCCAATCCGCGTGCAGTTTCACTGACAAGGTGTAAAGTTGGCGGCAAGATTACAGATGTATCATATGTTTTGCCATTTCCGATTAATGGTAATTCGGGAGATAATAATACGGGTGTATCAATCGGCGGATTTGAATTATCTTCAGACAATTGTCTGATTGCAGGAAATTCTGTTGATATGAGTGATAGATATAATTATTCCTCAAAAGGAAAACGTAATATATTCGTGACAGTGACAGGTAAGGATTTGAAAACCAGTAAAACAGTTTGGCTGACGGATTATGCATCAGCTTCGGATATCACTCCATATACTCCGTTTATTGTGAAGCTTAATCAGGAGCAGTTTTTGGTTATGTGGGAGGAGTACAACAGCCAATCAAATAAAACGAAACTGAGAATGGTAACAATAGACGCAGATGGAAATAAAACATCCGAGATTTTTGAAACCGGATTAGGATTGTCAGATTGTATGCCGGTTCTTACATCAGATGGATTGGTAAAATGGTATGTGACAGACAACGAATCAGTAATCTTTTGCGCAGTCAATCCTTACGATTTGTCGGCAGTACAGGGTGATATTTCCGGTGAGACAGTAGAGAGTACTGAAAATCCATCTCCTACACCAGGTGGAAGCACCTCAAATCCATCCCCGACGCCGGGCGGAAGCACCTCAAACCCATCCCCGACACCGGGCGGCAGCACATCAAAGCCTTCCCCGACACCGGGCGGAAGCACATCAAAACCTTCCCCAACTCCGGGCGGTAGCACATCAAAGCCTTCCCCGACTCCGGGGGGCAGCACATCAAAGCCGTCTCCTACTCCGGGCGGTAGCACATCAAAGCCTTCTTCGACACCGGGGAGCAGCACATCAAAGCCGTCTCCTACTCCGGGCGGTAGCACATCAAATCCATCCCCGACTCCGGGCGGTAGCACATCAAAGCCTTCCCCGACTCCGGGGAGCAGCACCTCAAAGCCTTCCCCAACTCCGGGCGGTAGCACCTCAAAGCCTTCCCCTACTCCGGGCGGTAGCACCTCAAAGCCTTCCCCGACTCCGGGCGGTAGCAGCTCAAAGCCGTCTCCTACTCCGGGCGGAAGCAGTTCAAATGTATCTCCAACACCGGGTGGTAGCGGCTCAAAGCCTTCCCCGACTCCAGGCGGTAGTGGCTCAAATGCGTCTCCGATACCAGGTGGAAGTGGAGTTAATCCTTCACCAACTCCAAAAGGAAATGAAGGTGGAGCAGGTAGTTCAGAAAATGATTCATCAGAGACTCTCCTGTCGTTAGGAGAAACGGTAACAGACGAAGAAACACAGATTATCTATGTGGTGACAAAAACCGGAAAAACTGTTTCATTAAAAAGTGTAGTCAATAAAGAGATTACCAAGGTAAATGTTCCGGCAAAAGTTGAATTGCATGGGGTCACATATAAGGTGACTGGCATATCTGCAAATGCCTTTATCGGATGTTCAAAGCTTAAAAAGGTAACAATTGGCAACAATGTTAAATCAATCGGGGCAAAGGCATTTTATCAATGTAAGGAACTAAAAAAGATATCTATTCCGGCTAAAGTGTCAAAGATAGGAACAAAGGCTTTTTATAGGTGCAGTAAGTTGCGGTCAATTAAGATTAAGAGCAGCAAACTAACGAAAAAGTCTGTTGGTGCAAAAGCATTTCATGGTATCTCTGCAAAGGCGAAAATTAAGGTACCAAAGAAGAAAAAAAAAGCATATAAAAAATTACTGTACGCAAAAGGGGCTGGGAAAAAAGCAATGATTACTGCATAAATGGTTTTTTCAGTAATAATCTGATAGCCAGCGAAGAGAACGAACTGCAAAAAGAAAAACCTGTAAACACCGATGTTTACAGGTTTTTCTTACTTATTCACCTATATTTATTGTAAAACAGATTACAAGCACTTTTTCCTGTTTGATTGCGCATTATAATTCTACCGAACGACCGTAAGATCAATCGGCGGCAATTCTCGATTCTGTTTGACCGGATTCCCCGCAAATTCACCGATAAAAACGACATTATATTCCTTTTTTGAATTCGCTTTTATCAAAAAACGATCACTCCCCTTCTTATGAAAGCCAGGTACGACCGACGACTTTAATAACCCATGTTTCGCATCGGCTTTCAAATTCGCCGATAATTTGACATATTCATCATGATGACTTCTATTTTGAATCGTCACATAGCATTCTATAAAAACCTGATTATCTTTTACATAAAAAGTATCAAAGAAGGACTCACGCTCTAATATCCTGATCTCGTTTTTATTTGATGATATATATGCACATAATAGAACTGTACTCACTGCCATAATGAAAAGCATAAGCCGGGATAGGCTATCCCTTATATCGTATTTTTTCATATCGCATACCTTTCCTTTCATCGTTTTCAATTGCAGTATATCGAAATATCACATGAAGATTACTTTGTCATAGGTTTTGTTAACGAAAGCAGATTCCCTTAACAATACACGATTCACTATTTTGCATTCCATAAAACAGGAACACATTTACTATCGTCCAACACTAACAGATAATCTCCTTGCAGATATATTTTTTCACCATGTATATTTTGAAATTGATATAGCACTTCTTCAACTCCTGTTTCTATATCCTGCCGGATTATTACGTGATCTTTTAAATAAACAAACACAGCATCAGACGCTGCAATACCCAAATGCGAATCTGCCTGTGACATAATTTCCAGTTCATCCGTATCCTGAATTATTCGGTAACAACATGATTTCAATACATCTTCCGACTCAATCGGCCATTTGGTAACTGCATTTTTATATATGTTGCACACTCCATAAATGGTATTGCCAACTTGATATTCAGCCACCCTATAATTTAATTCACGGCTATTTTCCATTCCATTTATCTCTTTTAATTCTAATGTACT
>CAYYGS010000169.1:0-676 GCA_964471335.1 uncultured Jutongia sp. | reverse complement strand
GTACGGTTTTTTCTTTCCTGCTTCGTATCTGCCTGTTTGCTCTTATCATCTGACCAGAAAATTCCCTTTGACGTTCCCGGATAATCACCCCACTCCGGCTCAGTAGAAAAGTATCCTTTTTCATGATAATAGAAGTCTACATCACCAACTCGACACTTATTCTGATCATCTGATATTAAATCATATAAGCCGCTGCCGAATTGCTCCTCCGCAACATATTGATTTGCATAAAATCCGTTGTAATAGGCTTCAAAAAAATCATAATAATCATCATCTTCATCATGCCACCATTTCCCCACAAACAAATATCCATCTCTACAAGCTATCGATGCTGTATTAGAAACCTCGGTTTCATTTATTTTATTTGATAGATAATCATACTGAACAATTTTTGCATCACCATCATCACTTTCCCACAAATAAAGCAAGAAATAGGAATCCTTTCCAAGTGCGATTTGATTAGGATATTCTTCCTTTATATCAACATGCGATATCTCCTGCCTCAACTTATCTACAATGGAAACTTTTTCATTGTTCTGATCAATTATTCCAATATATTTCTCATTTGATGATAAGTATCCCGCCTCATAATAAACATATGCTCCTCTCAACCTTTTTTCCCGATTTTTTTTATCAATTTGATAAAAAATAGTAACAGCTAATATATACAATCCTA
>CAYYGS010000168.1:0-5944 GCA_964471335.1 uncultured Jutongia sp. | reverse complement strand
CGGTCAATCCGTAAAAAAAACAATTCCCCGCAAGGTCTTTTTTGAAAATTACCAGAAAGATTCCCTGCTGGAATCGATTTTGAACATAAAAAAGAAAATGCACTTTGATATCGGACTTGTCGTTATGTGGGCACAAAATTACGGCAATGCCCTGACCAATTATGCATTATATACATATCTGGAAAGGCAGGGCTACCGGGTATTGGCAATTGATACACTGGCTCCGGCCGTACTGCGTCCCATGGGCATCATGGGCGATTTTGCAAAAGCTGAATACCGATTAAGCTCCGATTATTTTATAGACAGTGACAGTAATTCCATCAACGAATCCTGTGACTGTTTCCTCGTAGGTTCTGATCAGAATTGGAATTACAAATATCAGCAGCTTTGGAAACACGGTGATTATTTTTATCTGGATTTTGCAGCAGAGAATAAAAAGAAAATCTCCTTTGGTACCTCCTTCGGAGAACCTGCCGCAGCGATGCCTGCTGAACTGGGAAAGCCTCTCTTTCAAAGGTTTGACGCCATATCCTCCCGTGAGGAATTCGGTGTCGCCCTGTGCCGTGACGTGTACGGCGTTAACGCCTGCAAGGTGACAGACCCCGTATTTCTGCTGGAAAGGGAAGACTATGAAAAACTGGCAGCACGCTCTTCCTGCCAGGAGAAGGATGCCTTTATTATGACATACATCCTGAATCCCACCCCCCGTAAAAGACAACTCTGCCTGGAGATTCAGAAGCGGCTGGGTGGAATAAAGCTTGTGAATTTCCTGGACTGCAATTCTGATAATGAACATTACAATCAGATCATAATGGAATATGATAATATCCGGTGTTGTGCTCCGCTGGATGACGTCGTATCCTATATGTTATACTGCCAGTTTATGATTACCGACTCCTTCCACGGCACCTGCTTTGCCATTCTCTTCCACAAGCCATTCGTAACCATTCGGAATCGGGAGAGATATCGCTTTGCGACCTTTGAAAAATACACAGCACTATCCGATCGAATCATTGAGGAGGACAGTCCATGGAAATTAGATCAATGGATACAGGATATTGACTACGCTCCTGTCGATGTCCTCCTCCAACAGGAAATCAAGGAATCGAAGGAATTTCTTCGGGAAAATCTGGATCCACCCCATCAAAACACGGTATCCCAGATCTGATGAAACCTTTTGGTATAGGTATGTTCTGCAAAAACCTTTTTTTGTCCGCGGGAGGCAATCGCCTCCCGCTCCTTTTCGTTTGCCAGGTAATAATCAATCTTTTCCATCAGATCCGGAATACTCTCATAGCAGACATAATCTTCCCCCTCGATAAAATGATTCTCAAAATCACTCTGATAATTCGTCAGGAGAAAACCCCCTGCGCCCATAATATCCATGGCACGCAGCGGAATCCCTCTCTGTATGCTGCGAAGGCTGATATTCAGATTGATCTTACTATGCCGGAAGACAAGCGGCATCTCATTCTGATACTGTATATCCCCCATATTCCTCAGATGCGTAAACTGTGGCGTGGGAGCCTTCGTATATAATTTCGATGTATACTCCCGCCTCGCATCTAACTGTTCCATAATCTCTAATCGATCCCTCTGCGTTATCTTTCGGCAGAGAAAATAATTGGCATACAGATAAGCCAGGGTCTCATGGCCGTCCCGGTTAACCTCCAGCGGCTGCGCTGCCTGCATTTTCCTTATGACATCATCCGTCAGCATATCCTCCAGAAAATAGCAGCCATACACCATCCTCTGCGCCTTCATAATCCCTTCCAGATATCCCCTTGTCCACGGATCCAGCGTCGTCATGCGGTCATACAGATTATGCTCCTCCGTATACAGTGCTCCCACAAAGGAGACATCCGCACGGACAATTTCCTGCTGCTGGGGCGTAGCACGAAGCCCCGCCAGCCTCTCTGCATTCACCGCCATCGGCAGATACCACACGTGTTCGACGCCAAGCTTCTGTAAATCCGCGACCATCTGGCTGTCAAAAAGAAAAATATAATTGCAGTCATTAAAAACAGTCTCCGAATAGGTCAGTACTAAGGGATTATCGTAACACCAGCTGATATAGGGAAGCTTTAATTCATGACACACCACAGACAGAATCGGAAAATAATTTGAGGAAAAGATACATTCCACCCCCTCCTCCCGGACAAACGCGCGAAGCTGTGAACGAAAACGCGGATCGCGCCGATAGCTGCGGGGTTCCTGCTGGTAATATACGATCTCGTGTCCCATCTCCTCCAGCGCCTCCTGTATATCTTCCTTTCCAAAGGATTTCCAATCGGGAATCAATATCTTCATAAAAATAGTCCTCCAAAGTATTCTGCTGCTCTTCCTGTCACACCTGTCTCCGCAAGGTATTCTTCCGCTTCTGCGCGAAGTTCCTTCGGGAGCTGATATTTTTCACGCCACAGACAGTGCAGGATATGCCGGAAATGACTATACAGCCATTCTACCGGGAGGGAATGCTGCTCCTGATAAGATAAAAGCCCACGCAGCCCCTCCTCACCATATGCCTGCAGCAGAAGGCATAAAATACAATATCTCTCGTCCTCCTGATTCTCCTCCAAATGCTCCTGTAACAGAGAAAGGGCCTCTCCGTATTTCTGCGATCTCATTAGCTGCCACACCGCTTTTCTGACAGAAGCTGCCCTCTCCTCCCTTTGGATGATCCGCTCCTGCTGGCGCTGCAGCATACTGTCACATTCTGCAATCTGCTGTTCTCTCTCCGGGAAATATTCTTCCAGAAACACCTTACGGTACCGGTGATACTCTCCCAAATGAAGAAATCCATTGTCATGCAGCACCCAGGGCTCTTTCTGGTACACTACCGCCGCCCGCCAGCCGGCTCTCGCAAACTCCATACACTGAGAGACATCATAAAAATCCCATCCTGTAAAAAGCTCCTCCCGCCACGCAACATCATACTGCGTCATAAGGATCAGGCCGTCCAATGCCTGCACCGGGGTACAACTTCGCCGCGGCGACATGGGGATATCAAAGAAATCGTCTGTGACAGATAACACCCGCGATCGAAGCGCCCCAACCCGCATCCGGTTACTCCACATACATCCATTATCCGGCAGGTGCTTCGAGCCCACCACGCCGAGGATACCGACCCTTGGATTTTCCGAAAAGATCTCAATCATGTCCTGCAGAAAACAGTGGTGGAGAATAAACACGTCCTGATGAAGATATACCTTATACTTTGCATCGGACTGCCGCATCGCCTGATGATATCCGGACGTCATCGAGGAAGCACCCCAGACCGGCCGTATCTCGATCTCATAGCCCTCCGGCACTGATAAATGGCGGATATAATACTCACATTCCCTCTGATACTCCTCATCATTGCAACAGAGAATGAAACAAATCTTTCGGTCATCCATTTCAGCAGACTCCTTTTTCATAACTTTCCTAAGAAAGTATTTCCTTAACCTTCTGAATCACATACTCCTGCTGCTCCTCTGTCAATTCCGGAAAAATGGGCAGGCTGACCGCACGCGAATAAAACTTCTCTGCGTTCGGACAACAGCAGTCACCATAGCCGTGTTGTCTGTAATAGGGATGTTGGTACACTGGAATATAATGAACATTAACACCGATTCCGGCACGGCGCAGATCATCAAATGCCTCCCGTCTGTCTCTGGTCAGAAGCTGGATCATGTACAAGTGCCATCCACTCTGGCAGCCCTCCGCCTGTTTCGGCGTCACGATCCCATCCACTTCCGCAAATGCCTTATCATACTTTGCTGCAATCTCTCTCCGCCTCTCCAGGAAACCATCCAGTTTATTCATCTGGCTGCACCCCAGTGCACAGGAGATGTCTGTAATTCTGTAATTATACCCAAGAGCAATCTGCTCGTAATACCATCCCCCCTGATTTTCCGTCATCAGGCTCTCATCTCTGGTGATGCCGTGGCTGCGAAAGAGCAGCAGTCTCTGATACAGCGTCTCATCATTCGTCACCACCATGCCGCCCTCTCCTGTCGTGATCGGCTTTACCGGATGAAAACTAAAGCATGTCATGTCGGAAAGGCTGCCGATCCTTTTCCCACGATACGAGGCCCCCAGCGCATGTGCGGCATCCTCACTCACGATGAGATGATGCTTCCTCGCAATCTCTGTAATTCGCTCCATATCACAGGGCTGCCCCGTATAATGCACCGGAATCAGAGCCTTCGTGCGCTCCGTCAGCTTTTCCTCGATCTGCTCCGGATCAATATTATAGGTATCCGGTAAAATATCGGCAAAGACAGGCCTTGCCCCACAATACAGCACGCAGTTAGCCGATGCGGCAAAGGTGATCGGTGTCGTGATCACCTCGTCCCCCTCCCCGATGCCTGCCGCCAGGCAGGCAATATGGAGCGCTGCCGTACCACTGTTGACGGCTACCGCGTATTTCGCGCCGACATAGTCTGCCACTTTCTTTTCAAACTCTTCTATTTTCGGTCCTGTCGTCAGATAATCCGACGAGAGGACATCCAATACCGACTGAATATCCTCTTCATCAACCGACTGTCTTCCATATGGTATATACACTCTCTTCCTCTCCCTTCTAACTCAACTCAGAATAAACACATCCATCTTCCTGCCCCATATTTTTGTCAATGGCTGTAAGATCAGCCCTGTTTATCTGCCATTGATAGAGACTTCATCCGATCAACCATCGTTTACATCTCCGCCACAGTTAACAGGTTCTCCACAATCCTCTCACCCCCCCGGCCATCCACCAGCTGAAGCATCCTCTCCCGCATCGCTTCACGATCCTCATCCTGTGCCGCCAGATCATCGAGACATTCTCCCATCTGTGCTGTCCACTTCTCTTCTCCCCTGTCACGGATATCCCCCACGGACAACAGGAATTTTCGCTTTGCAAAAACCTCCACTGCCTCCTGCTGGTTATCCGCAAAGGTATATACCACGGCAGGAAGGCCGCAGGCACACAGTTCATACAGTGTAATCCCTCCTGCAGAAACTGCCAGATCACACTGCCGCATCAGTTCAGACATCCTGCTCACATTCTGATATATAAAGACCGTATCCAAATACCGTTCAGCCAACTCCTCCAGTCTGTCCATATCCGCACAGAATGTTCCCACGACCACATGAAGACGGTAACGGCCTGCAAGATGACAGCTTAACTTCCATGCAACATGAAAGGGATCGCTGCCACCGGTCAGGATCAACACATCCAACAAGCGATCCTCCTCTGACCACTTCTGCACCGGACATGCCTTTTCTGTAACATCTCCTGTATCCTTCATAAATTCCCGACGCAACGGAAAATAACGGCATCCCAAAAGCTTTCGCGTACCGATACTATCATAACGGCTATATGCACTCGCATCCTCCATCACGGAAATCGTATAATCAATCACCATATGTACCGGAAATGCCCCTTCCTGAAATTTCCCGAGATACACTAATGTCAGCTTCTGATATAATCCCTCCATATATTGGCGGGTGACATAATAAGAATCCACCAGAAGCAGCCTGACATTCCAGACATCAATCCAGTCTGTCAGCTCCGGTAGTTCTGTCTCCAGATGATCCCATCGTGCCGTCGTAAGACAATGCGCACGATATCCTCTTTCCTCCACAACAGATACAGACTCAGAGTCTGAGACAAGAAAGCAGACCTCTCCCCCTTTCTGTCTCCATTCCTCTGCAATCGCACAACATCGCATCACATGGCCCACGCCAAGCCTGTGATTTGCATCTGTCCGAATATATAAGGTCCCCATCATTGCAAACTCCATTTATTTTATCATAATCCCACATGCCGCTTTCAGCGGCACAAAACAGCAAAGCAAATAAATATGCAACGTCAATATATTGACTTGTGAAAAACGCTGTTTTTGCGTTTTTCCAAGAATGATTTAGTTTCACTTGGGCGGTGTCTTTTACCGCCTTAGTGGAACTTCATTCTTTT
>CAYYGS010000167.1:0-5990 GCA_964471335.1 uncultured Jutongia sp. | reverse complement strand
GTGGATGGAGACGGTCACGTTTTCGCGGTACTTCAGGTTCTCGCACATATACTCGATCTGGCTGGCGTAGACATGGGGCAGGCTCATTTCCACCGTCACCGGCAGGTTAATGATGACGTTGTTGTCCGCCGACGGCTCCAGCACGTCCAGCACCGCGTTGCAGACCTCCAGCGCGTACTCCGGTTCCGTGCCGGTGAAGCTCTCGGGGGAGTACTCGAAGCGGAAATTGCCCTCGTACTCGGCGGCCAGCTTTTTAATCAGCTTCGCGCCCTCCACGGCGATCTCTTTGATTTCCTCCCTGGACTTGCGGAATACCTGCTCCCGCTGGGCCTTGCTGACGGAATTATAAATAGGAATAATGGCGCTGGGCGCGTCTTTGCAGGCTTCAAAGGTTTTCCGGATAATATGATCCCGGCACTGGGTAAGCACCTGAACAGTCACATCTTCCGGAATCATATCCTGCTCGATCAGCGTCCGCAGAAAGGTATACTCTGTCTCGGAAGCCGCCGGAAATCCCACCTCGATCTCCTTGAATCCTACCTGCACAAGCAGTTTGAAAAACTCCACCTTTTCCTCTAAACTCATAGGTTCAATCAATGCCTGATTACCATCGCGCAAATCAACGCTGCACCAGACCGGCGGCTCTGTGATATGGTCCTTCTTCACCCAATCAAAGCAGGGCTCCGGCGGCATAAAATAACCTCTCTGATACTTTTCAAATCCCTTCATGATCTGTCCCTCCATTCTGCATAATCCATTTTGCTGCACCCTGGTGTATATTATCGGCCAGCATATATCATAACCGTTGCTTACAATATTTGATAGCCGGGTAATTAATGCGTTCTGAACTTTTTTCTACCTATAGAAAACAAGAAAACCCGTCTCTATATACTATGATATAGAGACGGGAGAAAATTCTCACGCGGTACCACTCTCATTCATGAATTACATCATGCTCTCACCAGGTACAAGCGAACTGCTGATACCCTTCCCTCTTAACGGTGGGATTCCGTCCTGGTCTACTATACACCAATCAAAAAGGCAAAACCAGCGTTTTGTCTTTTTGCATACCACTATGTTACGAGCAGTTTCTATTTAAATCAAAAACTGTGCCCCAACATCTGGCTCAGCGTTCATCGATGCCTTCAACCGGCTGCTCCAAGGCGAGTTCACTGCTTCACTTCCACTGTTTCGCATCAACCAACAGCTTTCTGTATTCCATTTCACAGCTACTATTCCTCTTCCCTGCATTTATACATGATACTATAACACAATCCCTCCAAAAAGAAAAGAGGTTTTTTACAAAATTTCATTATTCCTTGATTTTGTCGTTACTATTCACAGCCGATTTTGCCACATGACAAATAAAGCGAATGCAACCTGACATCATACAATAATATCAGCATATCTTCCAGACACTACCCGGACCAGATCATCCGGACGGATCAGAATCTGTGACCCGATCCTGCCGCCGCTGATAATGATACTTTCATATTCCTTTGCACTCTCATGAATCACCGTGGGATATTCCTTCTTCATTCCAATCGGCGTACACCCCCCGCGGATATATCCCGTGATTTTATTAATATCCTTCACAGCAATCATTTCCACTGCTTTTTCCCCAACTGACCGAGCTGCCTTTTTCAAATCCAGCTCCTGATCGATCGGAACCAAAAACACAAAGCAGTCCCCATGTTTTCCTATCGTCACCAGCGTTTTGAACGACTGGCCATACTCCTGTCCGAGTTGATCCGCAATCGCCGTACCACTGATAAACTCCTCACATTCATACGTATTAATCGTATAAGAAATCTTATTTCTATCTAAAATGCGCATCGCATTTGTCTTGACTTCCTTCTGCTTTCCCATCTCGCATCCTCCATCCCTTCCAACCGATAGCAGTCGCCTTCCCTGCTATTTCATAAGATGCTCTATTTCCGATCAATACCTGTGAAACTTCTCCATGGGATATCTCTTTTACTGATCCTCACCATAGTGCACATGCAGTAACTCGTGGGCACGTTCCTTCAGCATTCCATTCTCATACATATTCAATACCGTCGGATTCTCCTCTGCCCTCTTGACTATCGCGGATTTATCTGCCTTATACATACCGGATGCACGCTCCTGCTTCACACTCTGATAACCAAATGGCTGACCGGCTCCTCCGATACAGCCGTACGGACAGGCCATCACTTCCACGAAATCCAGCTGTTCCTCGCCCCGCTGGAGCTTTTCGATCAGCTTCTCGGCATTGCCTAATCCATTGACAATACCAACCCGCAGCGTCTTGCCCGCCAGCTCAACCTCGGCTACCTTCGTCCCCTCCAGGCCGCGGATACCGGAATATTCTAACTGTCGCAGTGCCTCATTATTCTTCTCTGCCACATGGCGCAGCGCCGCTTCCATCACACCGCCCGTTACGCCAAAGATCACTCCCGCACCGGAACTGATAGAAAACGGCATATCCGGAGCACTCGGCTCCAATTCCGGAAATTGGATACCAAGCTCCTTAATCATCACGATCAACTCCTTCGTCGTGATAACATAATCCACATCCGGTACCTCATTCCGCTTAAATTCCTCTCTGGCTGCCTCGTATTTTTTTGCAACACACGGCATGACAGCCACAGACACCGTCTTCATGCCGGCCTCCTCATCTGCCGGTTTATAATACTCCTTCAGGACAGCGCCAAACATTTCCATCGGTGACTTACAGGTAGACACATACGGTAAAAGCTCCGGGTGCTTTGTCTCCACATAACGCACCCATGCAGGACAGCACGATGTGAAAAGCGGCATAGAATTTCCTAACGGATATTTCTTCTCGCCATTTTCCAGCTTATACAAAAGCTCTCCGGCTTCCTCCGTTACAGTCAGATCAGCTCCAAAGCTTGTATCAAACACATTGTCAAAGCCGATCATCCGCAGTGCCGTAAAGATCTTTCCAATACTGTTTTTGCCTGCCGGCAGTCCGAATTCCTCTCCAATTGCCACACGCACGGCCGGTGCAATCTGTATGACCACTCTCTGACCCGGTTCATATAACGCCTGCCATACCCCTTTCAAATCATTCTTAATAGTAATCGCGGCAGTCGGGCAGACAGCGGCACACTGGCCGCAGTTGACACAGTCTGTCTCTGCAATCTTCCTGTCAAAAGCCGGGCTGACTGTCATGTTTGCGCCACGGTGGGCAAAATCAATCGCTCCGACATTCTGTACCTCATTACACATCCTGACACAATCACCGCACAAAATGCATTTGCTGGGATCACGTACAATAGACAGAGAGGAATCATCGATTGTACGATCCGGGTGCGTATTGGGAAAGCGCACATTTGTCAGGCGGAAACGCGCCGCAAGCATCTGCAGACGACAGTTTCCGTTTTTCTCACAAACGGTACAGTCCCTGCAATGCGATGCCAGAAGCAGCTCCAGGATCATTTTCCGGTGCTGGTGCAGCTTCGACGTATTTGTCCGAATCACCATCCTGTCCTTGGGCGGTGTGGAACAGGAAGCCAGAATGCTCCCTCTCTCATCCTCCACCACACACATACGGCACGCACCATAAATGGACATATCTGAATAATAGCAGAAGGTCGGCACATGAATCCCAGCCTTATGAATTACCTGCAATATATTTTTTTCATCCGTAAATTCTGTTCGGATGCCATCAATCGTCATGTATTTTTTTGACATTTCTACCTCATTTCCGCAAGGGGAACCACGTCCTCCCTGCCTTATCCCTGAACGGCTCCAAAGCTGCAGCCTTCCTTACATGCACCGCACTTGATACACTTTTTCGTATCAATGACATGGGCCTCCTTCACCGTTCCACTGATTGCCCCTACCGGACACATTCTCGCGCATTTGGTGCAGCCCTTGCAAAGCTCCGGATCAATCTGGTATGTTGCCAGAGCCTTACACTGCCCTGCCGGACATTTTTTGTCCACCACATGGGCAATATATTCATCACGAAAATATTTCAGCGTACTGATAACCGGCGACGCTGCCGTCTTTCCCAGACCACAGAGCGCTGTCGCTGATATTGTCTCCGCCAGTTCCTCCAGCAGTTCAATATGCTCCATCGTCCCCCGGCCTTCTGTAATATCTGTGAGCAGCTCCAGCATACGCTTCGTTCCCTCGCGGCACGGCACACACTTTCCGCAGGACTCATTCTGCGTGAAATTCATGAAAAATCTTGCCACTTCAACCATACAGCTCTTATCATTCATCACAACAAGGCCGCCGGAACCGATCATCGCGCCTACCTTTTTCAGAGAATCAAAATCCAGTTTCATATCCAGATGATCCTCCGTCGCACTGATACAAAGACATCCACCGGATGGGCCTCCGATCTGAACTGCTTTAAAATCTCCTCCCTTGACGCCGCCGCCGATATCAAAAATAACTTCCCGAAGCGTCGTCCCCATCGGAACCTCAATCAGTCCCGTATTGTTGACATTTCCTGTCAGGGCAAATGCCTTCGTACCATGGTTATTGGCCGGGCCATACCCCTGATACCATTTTGCACCGTTTAGTATGATCGGAGGCACATTACAAAAAGTCTCCACATTATTCAAAACTGTCGGCTTGTCAAAAAGTCCATGTTCCACCGTTCTCGGCGGCTTCACACGCGGCATGCCGCGATTACCTTCTATAGATGTAGTAAGCGCACTTCCTTCACCACAGACAAAAGCACCTGCTCCCTGACTGATATGCAAGTCAAAATCAAATCCTGAACCAAGAATATTTTTGCCAAGCAGTCCCTTGTCCAACGCCTTGTCAATCGCAAGCTGCAGACGTTCTACCGCCAGCGGATATTCTGCACGGACATAGATGTAACCGTGGTGCGCCTTTGTCGCAATGGCCGCGATCAACATTCCCTCAATCACACGATGCGGCTCTCCCTCCATCATGGAGCGGTCCATAAAAGCGCCCGGATCTCCCTCATCACCATTACATACAACATATTTTTCCTCAACATCCTGGTTCAGCACCTGCTGCCATTTTCGTCCGGCCGGGAAGCCTCCGCCTCCTCGTCCTCTCAGGCAAGCCTCCGAAACCTCATCCACTATCTGCTGCGGCGTCATATCAAAGAGTGCCTTCGCCACAGCACTGTATCCGCCTAACGCAATATATTCCGCAATGCTTTCTGCATTAATGCGCCCGCAGTATTCCAGCGCAATTCGCGTCTGTTGCTTATAAAACGGTATGTCCTCTTGCTTCACATAAGACTGATTGCTCTGGTCCTTATAGATGAGATGCTCCACCACCTCATCGTGAATAATACTCTTTTCTATGATCTCCTCACAATCCTCTACCTTCACGCGGAGATAAAGCCATCCCATCGGCTCAATCCGCAGGAGCGGTCCCATCTCGCAGAAACCGTGACAACCACTCTTTTTCAGTCCAATACTCTGATCATGCGGCTCTTTTTCCAATAGCAGAGCACAGCGCAATCCCTTTTCTTCAATGACCTCCTTCATCTTCTCATAGATTTCCAGAGAACCACCAGCCACGCATCCCGTTCCGGCACAGATCAAAATCTGCTTTCTCTGGCTGTTTAAGGAGGCCCTGTATTCTTCCTGCTTTGCAATCAATTCCTGACGTGTATTAATCTTCATGGCCCGCCTCCTCCTTCAACTCTTTAATCAGCTCTCTGGCCTTCTCCGGCGTCATGGCCGGATGTACATGGTCATTGACCGTACAGACTGGTGCGAGGCCACAGGCTCCCAGACAGGATACCGTTTCCACGGTGAAAAGCATATCCTCTGTCGTATTTTTCTCCTCTGTCACTCCAAGCGTTTTGCGGAACTCCTCCAGAATCGGAACAGATTTCCTCACGTGACAGGCTGTCCCATCACAGATCTTGATGACATATTTTCCCTTAGGCTCCAGAGAAAAATTCTCATAAAATGTTGCCACACCGTATACTTTTGCCTCACTCAAATCCAGTTTCCCAGCAATGTAGCAGAGAGCATCCTCCG
>CAYYGS010000166.1:0-6017 GCA_964471335.1 uncultured Jutongia sp. | reverse complement strand
TGGGCGGTGTCTTTTACCGCCTTAGTGGAACTTCATTCTTTTCAACATATCTTCCTCTGAAATTTCATCTCTGCAATCTGCCAGTCTTCCTCATTATCGATATCCTGCACCTCCGACTCGGGCATGATAATCGGCACCTGCACCCATTCCTCTCTCGGCTTGTTCAACAGGCTTTCCACCTGATACACATAAAACTGGCCGCAGTCATGATAGTACGGCTCTAAATCCTGCGATCTGGCAGTCCGGTACTCCGGCCATTGATAAAACAGCCTGTCCTCGCGGATCACATAACAGCGTTGGGGAGGGAAAGAAAAACGCACGACCGGGCAGACAAAATCTGCCCCTGTCTTCTCCAGCAGTTCAATCCCATTTTTCAATTTAGAAGACGTGACAAAAGGAGCCGTCGGATATATACAACACAGCTGCTCAAACTCCTGCCCTCCATCCCGGTAACGCTCTACCACCTCGGCCAGCACATCACGCGTCGTCGCATAATCCCCCGCCGTCTCCATACTACGCATAAATGGCACCTCGGCCCCGGCTTGTCTGGCGACTGCTGCAATCTCCTCATCCTCTGTCGATACCATTACCGTATCAAAGACACCTGACTTAAGTGCCGCGTCAATCGAATAACAAAGAATCGGCCTGCCGCAGAACTGCCTGATATTTTTTCGGTGAATCCGCTTACTTCCACCTCTTGCTGTAATTACTGCTAATCTTTTCATAATCCCTCTCATTTCTATCTACATTTCAATTAATTATACAGAAGGTTTTGTCAGACTGCAAGCACTATTTCCCCTCCCGTGAGGGTTCCTCAAATCCGGTATTTTTCCGTTCTTAATTACACTTAAAAAAATAGTACTTATACAACATTTCTTCTCGGGATAACTCTGAATCCATCTGTAACAAATTCTGTAAATATTGCTCTTCCTGTCTGTCAATTTTAACCGCTACACCCCTTGCTTTATCTATATTCATATGGCAATCATTCAATAATTGCAACACTTCCTCCATGATATATAGTTTAAAAAAAGTTTTTCCAAAAGTATCTGCGTTTTTATAAACAAGTTTTCCGTGCAGTAAATGATATAATACCGAAATATGTAAGAGGTTAGGAAAACTCATGATAATGAATCCTCCCGGTTTTAACCACGTCTTTATTGTACATAAGGTCTGTCTGGGATTCTGTAAATATTCTATCACATTTCCTAATAAAATATAATCATATTGTACCTCAAACGGATTCTTTCCTGTCTCAATATCTCCCTGAACAATATTTAAATAACTTCCGCCAATTTCCGCATTTTTCTCATCTGATTCTATTCCGTAAACCTCAGCGGCCGAATATTTATTTTGTATTACTAACATCGTACTGCCTACTCCGCAGCCCACATCCAACACAGAAAAAGAACTCTGCTTTTCTTCCTCAACATATTTTAATAATTCATGCTCTGCATTCGTGAGATATTCCCATCGTATTCCCCATTTTTTCTCAAAAATTTCTTTGTTTCGGTCAAGCAACGCAAGATATTCATCACTCTTACTTTTTTTCACTTTTTCAAAGGATGCATGTCCGAAATGATAAATAAAGCTATCCGGACAAAATACCAGGCGGTAACCGGAGAGAAGTGCCTGCAAGCACAAATCATCATCTTCAAAATGTCCCAAACCATAGATTTCATCCATGCTGCTGCCCTGGTTCCAAACAGAATAACGTAACATTATTGCAAATCCAATTAATCGTAACCTTTGTTCATGACATTCCGGAGAATAGCAATTGTTTTGGTTTGCATATTTCTCATATTCATCAATCGTATTATATGCAGCATCAATTTGCTGATGCGCACCCACATTATTTGAGCAGGCACCTGTCATCCCTGTCTTTTCTTCTTCATACAATGCCATACGTAAATTATAAATACTGTTATGCATAACAATCGTATCATTATTCAGAAAAAACAAATCATTTCCCTCTGATGCTAATGCGGCTCCCTGATTGCAGGCAGCCGGAAATCCCCTGTTCTCTTGGTTCAAAATATATTTAATATCCTCCTGCTCCTGCAGCCACTCTCGGGTTCCATCACTCGACAGATTATCTACCACAATAATTTCATATGCTGTCGATGGATTATTATGACGAATCGACTCAATACACAGTTGTGTCATCTGCAACTGATTATAAGTCACCAATATAATAGAAACACCTGCCGTCGTCTCCGGATGCTTCTCACAAAAATCCTGATAACTATACAAAAGCATATCATAGTCTTCGTCTGTACTGAAAAAAACTGCATTTTCATAAGATAACTGTGCCTGTTTATATGCTCCGCAAAGTTCTTTCACCTGTGCTAACAAAAAATACAGTTCATAATTACAACTATTTATTTTTAATCCCTGGTATATCGTCTCTAATGCTTCTGGATATCGTTCTTGTATCATCAAAAAATTACTTTCCAAAATTGCAATCGTATCATCAAATAAAAAATCCTTTGATTGTCTCCATTCCTGCATCACTGCTTCAGCCTGTTCATACTCCTGCTCAGATAACAATTCCTGAATCCTGTTTAAGTAATTCATCCTTTACCTCCACTGAAATCTCCTATCCTGCCACTTTCCCTTGTACCAGTATAGCACTTGTCACAGCATCATTCAATCGACATCATCTCTAATATTTCATACTTGATGCACCGATATAGTAAACATAGCCTGAAATATTTTCGGTATGAAAAATTATGATGCAAAGGGGACTTCGTTTCCCTTGCAGAAATGAGGTTTACTATGAAACTTTATGACAAACTGCAGAAAAATGAGGTTTACTTTATTGCGGAAATGTCTGCCAATCACGCAGGGAGCTTTGAACATGCCCTGGAGATTGTCGGACAGGCCGCGGCAGCCGGTGCAGACTGTCTCAAAATTCAGACATATACGGCAGATACACTGACTCTGGACTGTGACAATGAATATTTTCAGATCAACACAGGCCTATGGAAGGGATATAAAAGATATGACCTGTATCAAGAGGCATGCACCCCATGGGAGTGGCAGGGAGATATTAAAAAGGAATGTGAACGGCTTGGCATGGATTTTTTATCTACTCCCTTTGATCGAACGGCCGTTGATTTTCTGGAGAATTTGGACGTTGAATTCTATAAAATCGCTTCCTTTGAACTGGTAGATATCCCACTTCTCAAATATACAGCATCAAAGGGAAAACCTATCATTTTGTCCTGCGGGCTTGGTTTCATAGAAGAAATCCAAGAAGCAATTGATGCGATCGAATCGCAGGGAAACCATCAAATCGTTTTGTTAAAGTGTTGCAGCGAGTATCCCGCAGATTATCAGGATATGAATCTACAGACAATCGTTGATATGAGAGAGCGTTTTGGTTATCCGGTGGGATTATCTGACCATTCCCTTGGAAGCCTTGCGGATGTGACAGGGGCAGTGCTGGGTGCCTGTGTGATTGAAAAACATTTCTGTACCAGCCGTGCGGTCAAGAATCCGGATTCTGCTTTTTCCATGGAGCCGGAGGAATACCGACAGATGGTGTCGGACGTAAAAAATGCACGGTTAATCCGCGGACAGGCCACCTATGAACGGACCCAGAAGGAAGAAAACAGCGCCGTCTCCCGGCGTTCCATTTTTACAAAAGCGGACATCCGGGAAGGAGATATTTTTACAGAAGAAAATATCTGTATCGTGCGTCCCGCTTATGGACTCAAACCAAAATATTATGAACAGCTTTTGGGGACAAAAGCAAAAAGAGATATGGCAAGGGGAGAACCTTTGAAAAAGTCGGATTTATCATCTGACATATAAATCCCATTATAAAAATGAAAGGAAACAGACTATCATGATTATCGATATCGCAAATAAAAATGTAATGAAAATGGAATACCATCAGGAGGGACAGATCTGCTCCAGGCTATATCTGTACTCTCTTGACAGAGCATTTGAAAATAAGCTGCGCCAGTGCTATGAGAAAAATGGATTTGATAAAGAGGCAGAACAACTCATCGCAGATGATGAAACAGAGGTTTCCTATATCCATATTAATTATACCAAACAGGAAGTTGTTGCTTTCCGCAGCATCACCTCTCATTATGAACTATTTTATTCCGAATTACCGGACGGCAGAAAGATTATTACGGACCATATGAGAAACATGTTATCTTATATTCCTTTAAAGGACAGAAAAGTTTCCGTTGAGGCTGTCTGCGATGTCGCACTTTTCCAGCATAATTACGGAAGAGAGACTTATCTGAAAAATGTTTACCGTTTAGGTCTTGGGGAGTGTCTTACGCTCGGTCACGACAAAATGCAGACTCAGCTGATACAGCTTTTTGAACTGCAAAAATATGACCTGAAGGGAGAACGGGGCGAGAAAGTATTTGAAGACAGTCTCCGCTCAGCCTGCAGCAAAACAATGGAAAAAGATGCCATAAATACCCTGTCCGGAGGGGTAGATTCTACGCTGACACAAATCGTTATGGGAAATCCAAAATCCGTCAGCGGATGTTATCAGCATGAAAAATTCCAGCATGAAAAAGAATACGCTTTAGAAGTAGCTTCTATGCTTCACACAGACCACACCATATATGAAATTGAAATGTCAGAATATCTGGATAAGATGAAAGGCGTGGCAGCCGCTTATGGTATGCCGCCATTTAACCTTACAACACAGGCTATGCATTTAACCATTTCAGAGCACATCAAAAATACCCAGATCTTTGTGTCAGAAATGGCAGGCGGAGCATTTGGAATCGAAAGCCGCACTCCCTGTACAAAGGAAGCTGCAGAACAATATCCGATGGAACACCTCTATAACTGGGCCAATGCCAACAATAATGTCGTAGGGGAGGAAGAGAGAACTTACCTGAAAAAATTATTCGGAAACGATATGGTTGACAGCCGCCTCCAAATCAGAAATGATCATGTATTGGTGCGTCTGCATAATTTTGACATGTCGGATCACAGTGTAGATAATTACATGCAGCTGGGTGCTTACATACGTTACTTTAGTTATAATGTTGTCAGCATAGAGGAGCAAACGGAAACCGAAGCAGGAAACCGGATTGCCTGCCTGACCAGCGCCAGACGGCTGATGGAAAATATTGCATCCATGGACATAAAAGAACGATACGAGAATGACGAATACGGAGCAAAGCCATACGCAAAAATATTATTAAAACAGCTGCTTCCGCAGTACGAGGTAAATAAGCCGAAACTCGGCGGCTCCCATCCCCGCACCTGGATGATAACAGAAGGACCAATGGCAGGCTACTTCCAGAAGCATGATATTCCTGACTTCGTACCGGAAAATCTGTGGGAGGACATGAAAAAACCTGCATGGGACTGCAGCTGGGGCGTAAAACATATGGTGATGTATTCCCTCTGGAAAGAAAATGTACTGGATCAGGAATTAGATAAGATTCCCTCAAAATATTATGAAGAAGTGAAATGCTAAACAAAACAACGACGGAGGCCATTGCTCGGCAGAAAAATCTGCCATGCAACGGCCTCGTCTGATTTATCTAATAATTAAGGTGTCAAAAACCTCAGATGTTTTTCAGTGCCTCCTTTAATTCTTCCACAGACAGCCACTGGGTATTGTTGCCGGAATTATATTCAAAACCATCCTCAACCGGCGTTCCACCCGGCATAATATTCCCCTTCTGTACCCATGAATAATTAGGATATACGATATAATGCTTATCATACTCATATGTAGAACGGGAATCATCCTTCGTCACCATCACCTCATGCAGCTTCTCTCCCTCGCGGATGCCGATCTCATTGATCGTACAGTCCGGAAGCATTGCCTTTGCCAGATCTCCGATATGGAAAGATGGAATCTTAGAAATATATGTCTCCCCGCCTTTTGATTCCTCCATCGCCTTAAATACCAGTTCCACGCCCTGCTCCAAAGTAATCCAGAAGCGGGTCATACGCATATCTGTCACCCCCAGGTCCTTGCCGCCCTGGTCAATAATATTCTGCCAGATTGGAATCACAGA
>CAYYGS010000165.1:0-6067 GCA_964471335.1 uncultured Jutongia sp. | reverse complement strand
TTCAGCAGGGCACCGCCGCTGTTTCCCGGATTAATCGCTGCATCCGTCTGAATGACTGTAAGATTATTCTGCCCGCTCCCATCCTCAGAAGAAGCCTGGATCTGACGCTCCTTCGCACTGATATATCCCACTGTCACAGATTGTCCGTATCCCAGCGCATTACCAATCGCTACAACCATTTCACCGACCCTTGCCTCCGAAGAATCCCCCAGGCTGGCGATCCGAATCGCATGCATCGTTTCTGATTTAATATCGGTCAGCTTGACAGCAATGACTGCCAGATCATTCGAGGCATCCGTGCCCTTCGTCTTCGCCTCGTATACCTCCTCATCACAGAACTGTACCGAAATTGTCTTCGCGCCATCAATCACATGATTATTTGTGGCAACTAAAAGCTCCTTATCATTCTTGCCGACCACAAATCCGGAACCGCAGCTCGTAGATTCCTGCCCCGGAATATACTGTCCAAAAAGATCGTAATAATTCTGCCCCTCCTGTGTACTTGTAATCGACACAATAGCGGGCATAGTCTGGCTTACGATCCCTGACACATCCGTAGTGCCCACAGCCTGAGCCGACACAGTCTGCGTATAATTCACCACATCTGTCGTATGGCTGATTGGGGTATCTAAAGCCGCCACGTTTATCCCCAGCACATGGCTGGAAAAATAGCATACCCCCTGAAAGCAGATGGCCGCCACCACACCGAAAATAACAGCCGCCAGCGCAACTGCTCCAACCTTCTTCCAGGTCAGGCCTGATTTTCTCTCGGCCGCACCTTGGTCTCCTGATGCTCCCGACGCTCCATTTGGCATCCCGGAATCACTTCTCTGCTGCCCGCCGGACGCTCCCTGCCAGCCATCAGCTGTCCCATGCCATCCCACAGAGGCAGTAGTATTTCCCGTATCTTCTCTATCACTTATATCCTCAGAGGAATTCGATGATGCCACGGCATTTTCTTTCTCTCCTTCCGCGGTATCCCGCGAAGCAGTATCCCTGTCTGCATAGTAATCACCAGACCGGGTTGCCTCCTGCGGATGATCTCTGTAAGAATAGCTATATACAGAACTTCTCTCCTCCTCGGAAGCTTCTACGGCATTTCCATACTCTCCTGTATATTCTGTCCGTTTCGGTGACGTTTCTCTGTCAGTTTTCAGTTCCTCTTCGGCCTTCCCGTCTCCATCGGAATCCAGCTCTACGCCGGAACTTACTTCTCCGTCAGCTTTCAACCCCTCTTCGGCCTTCCCGTCTCCATCAGAATCCAGCTCTACGTCAGATCTCACTTCTGCACCAGCTTTCGGCTCCTCTCCGGCCACACTCGGCTCTCCATCGGTTAAGGTTTCCCCTTCCATTATATTTTGATTATTCTCTTCCATACTTCCTCCAACTCCATTTCTCTTACCACTTATTCTTCCCAAAACAGTGTAGTATAAAACATGCATATTTGCAAGAAAATCTGCTTCTTGTCGTTATTCGCAGGTTTTGCCCTTTTTTATATAATAGCAGGCGTTTGTGTATGTTTTGTGAAAAAAAGGAAAGTCTTTGTAAGAGTTGATTTTAGGATTGCGCTTTATCACCGAAACCAGTATAATATAGGAGTTTAAACACAGAAAGTGATGGTGAACATATGATTAAGGAAAACCAAAAATTACTAAATCTACTGCATGTGATTGTAGATGCCGTCATTATTGCAGTCTCTTTTATATTATCGTATCGTCTGCGTTTTGAGGATACCTGGAGCCCTCTGATACAATACCGCATAATCCCTGCCTCCATCGGCTATGTCAGACCGGAGCGGGACTACATCAGTATGCTGGTTTTTTTGATTCCCTGCTATCTGATCATATATTCGATGTGCAATCTCTATAATCCCAAGCGTACAACCAGCCGGAGGACGGAGCTGTCCAACCTGATCAAGGCCAATTTCCTCGGCATCGTCTATAGCGTAGCCGTGCTTTTCTTCATTAAGCAGCAAAATTACGCCCGGCTCTTTCTGGGAATCTTTGCAATTATCAATCTGCTGATTGATTTTACTTTTCGTATGATCCTTCGCCGCATCCTTCGCCAGATCCGCCGCTCCGGCAAGAATCTGAAACACATTCTGCTGGTAGGATACAGCCGGACAGCCGAAGGATACATTGACCGTCTGCGGATTCATCCGGAATGGGGCTATTATGTACACGGAATTCTGGATGACAATAAAAAGACGGACGAGTCCTACCGCGGCATCCCCGTGATAGGCAGCATAAAGATGCTGTCGGACCTGCTGAGCACAAATGCCTATGATGAGATTGCCATCGCTCTGAGCATCAACGAATTTTCGAAGCTGGAGCGCATCGTATCCATCTGCGAAAAGGCAGGCGTCCATACGAAATTTATTCCGGATTACAACCACGTCATCCCCACCAAGCCCTACACAGAGGATCTCGACGGGCTTCCAGTCATTCATGTACGCCACGTGCCGCTTAGCTCTTCATTGAACAGGGTCATCAAACGAAGCATTGATATCGTCGGCTCGCTGGCAGGTATCATCCTTCTGGCGATTCCGATGATGATCGTCTGTGCGCTGATCAAGATTACATCCCCAGGTCCCCTGATTTTCATGCAGGAGCGCATCGGCCTGCATAACAAATCCTTCCAGATGTACAAGTTCCGTTCTATGTACGTACAGGATGCATCTGAGGAAAAGAAGGCATGGACAACGGAAAACGACCCGCGTGTCACACCTCTGGGACGCTTTATGAGAAAGACAAATATCGATGAGCTCCCACAGCTTTTCAATGTGTTGCAGGGCAAGATGAGTCTCGTAGGGCCCCGTCCGGAACGGCCGTATTTTGTCAACAAATTCAAGGAAGAAATTCCGCGCTATATGATCAAACATCAGGTACGTCCGGGCATCACCGGCTGGGCACAGGTTAACGGCTACCGCGGCGATACATCCATCACACGCCGCATCGAATGCGATTTATATTATGTGGAAAACTGGACCCTGTGGCTAGACTTCAAGATCATCTTTCTCACGATCTTTGGTTCCGATACAAATAAGAACGCATATTAAAAGGTTTGAAATTCGATATTTAATCGCCTTAGTAATATACACAACAGGAGGAAATAATGGTAAGACATAAGCATAAGAAAAAAAGAGTAATTTATAAAGTATGGATCATATTGCTGATTCTTGCCCTGCTTTTGATTGCAGCGATGGCCGCCTGCTTTTACTTTATTTCCCGGTTGCAGGAAATCGACAGCGAACCTCTGTCGAATGTATCCATCAATGAGATGTCAGATCCAAACATCAATCACTACACGAATATTATGATCTTCGGCGTAGATTCCCGCGCCAATGATCTGCGGCAGAATACCCGCAGCGACTCGATTATTCTCGCAAGTATTCATAACAAGACACACGAGGTAACACTCACGTCGATCTTTCGTGACACATATGTACGCATACCGGATCACGGCTATACCAAGATCAACCATGCCTATTCCTACGGCGGCCCGGAACTTGCCGTCAATGTGGTCAATGAAAACTTCGACCTGAATGTCCATGATTTCATCACGGTGAATTTCAGCGCTCTCTCGAACGTGATTGATGCTTTGGGAGGAATCGAACTCAACATCCAGAAAAAGGAGCGGAAATGGGTGAATGCCTACGCCAGGGATGTCGCAAGGATCAACGGCACGGAATATACCAAAATCAAAAAGCCTGGCCGCCAGACTGTGACAGGTGTCCAGGCTACCGGCTATTGCCGTGTGCGTTATACAGCCGGCGGGGATTTCACGAGAGCCAAAAGACAACGGAAGGTGCTGAAAGCGATTTTTGCCAAAGCCAAAAAAAGCAATCCTATCACCCTGTACCGTGTCATGGAACAAATGCTTCCTCAGATCTACACGAGCCTGAACACGAAGGATATTTTAAACCTCGCAAAATATCTCCCCTTCTATGAGATCAAAAACAGCAGGGGATTTCCATACAAGCTCGACTGCCACCGCGCGGGCGATGGTATTTATTATGATTTTCCGGACACGTTGTCCTCCAATGTGACAAAGCTTCATGCAAAGCTCTTTGGGACAAAGAACTATTCACCCAGCCAGACGGTGCAGGAAATCCAGACCGGAATGGGCTACTGATCCCTACGAGAACATGAAAGGAGGGATTTCTTGAGAATCCGAGGCAGATTAATGATTGCATTCCTGCTGATGACCGTCATTCCCTTTGGTCTGATGGTTGTGAGTACAAGTGTGATACTCTCGAACCAGTCCTCCATCCTGGAGGCAGATTATCAGGCAGACTCCGATTATACAAATTTTTTCTCAAATCCAATCTATATTTTCTATAATATGACCATGACGGATTTTGAGGAGCTGGTAAATACTGCCGATACCATGCCGGAACGCTTTCATGACCGCAACTATCTGGAACAGAGAAATGCCTTCCTGGAGTCCAGGGATTCCTTTCTCGTCGTGAGGAAAAATAATCGGGATTACTTTGTGGGAAATGAAAAACAATATAATAAAATCTCTGTCCTGCCAGGTTTTGGCTCCTATGAGCCCGGCTATACGGACACAATCTCTATCGCGCGTGACGTTCCCTGCCTGATCAAATCAAAGGATTTCTATTTTCCCGATAAAAGCCAGGGGCAGCTCTTCCTGGTAACCGATCTGACGCACATTCTTCCCACCTGGGAGCAGTCTGTTAAGCAGCTTGTCGCCTCGATTATTCTGATCCTGTTTCTGACCGCATGCTTCCTCACTATCTGGCTGTATAACAGTATTGCGAAACCTCTGTATATCCTGCAGATCGCCACGCAGAATATCGGTAGTGGAAATCTAAATGATCCGATCCAGGTCAATTCTACCGATGAGATTGGCGAACTGTGCCGGGATCTGGATGAAATGCGCATGCGTCTCAAAGAGATGATCGAGGAGCGCATCCTGTACGAACAGGAGACAAGAGAGCTGATCAGCAGCATGGCGCACGATCTCCAAACACCCCTGACCTCCATCACGGGCTATACAGAGGGAATCCTGGACGGCGTCGCCAATACCCCCTCTAAACAGGAGAAATACCTGCGCACGATTCTGAATAAGGCCAGTGATATGAGTTATCTGGTCGATGAACTGTCCGTCTTTTCCAAGATTGAACAAAACAGCCTGCCGTACCATTTCATACCACTCTTTGTTCATGATTATTTCGGGGACTGCATCGACGAATTTTCTCTGGATCTGGAAACGAAGCAGATTCACCTCGAATATGAAAATATGTGCGCGGCCGACACGAAGATCCTGGCCGACCCGGAGCAGCTCCACCGTGTCATTCAGAATATTATCGGGAATACCGTGAAGTATCTGGACAAACCACAGGGATATATTATAATATCCATTACAGATCTTCCAATACTGGAGCCGCCGCCCCCGCTGTACCGCCAGCTCAATCCCGACGGTACACCAAAAGAACCGGAATCGCCTCCCACGCCGCCTGAACGTTTCATCCAGATTCGGATTCAGGATAATGGCCCGGGAATCGAGGAAAAGGATATGCCCTATATTTTTAAGCGTTTCTTTCGGGCAGACGCTTCCCGCAATTCCTCCCGCGGCGGCAGCGGACTGGGTCTGGCCATTGTGTCCAAAATCATCGAAGACCACGGCGGACGCGTATGGGCACAAAGCACCTTTGGCAAAGGAACCAGTATTTATCTGACGTTAAAAAAGGTTTGAAGTTCCGCTAATGTAAAAAAATATGCTCAAGAAAGAGGGGATATCACAATGGCAAAAATCTTAATCATTGAGGATGAAAAAGAAATCGCCGAGCTGGAGAAAGATTATCTGGAGCTCAGCGACTTTGAGGTCATTCTGGAACAGGACGGCAGCAGCGGCGCCGCCAGAGCACTAGATGGAGATTTCGATCTGATTATTCTTGATCTGATGCTGCCGGGTATGGATGGTTTCGATATCTGCAAGCTCATCCGCGAGACTAAAAATACTCCCATCATCATTGTCTCCGCCAAAAAGGATGACATTGACAAAATCCGCGGTCTGGGACTGGGCGCCGACGATTACATGA
>CAYYGS010000164.1:0-6137 GCA_964471335.1 uncultured Jutongia sp. | reverse complement strand
GGTCAATGTCGTCGGTATTTTCATACAGGTAACATCTCCATGTGCCGGGTGGGATTATGAAAACACTGAAATTCTGGTCATATTCGGATAGGAGCGTAAATTTTGCCGTTCCGTATTTCAATTTGATGTCCGTATTTGTCATGTCACTTAAGTTAATCATTTTTTTGGACAGGAGCTGCCGTACCTTCTCCTGCAGTTCCCGCTCTTTCCCCTCTGCATTCTCGTGGAAGGGCAGCTGATCCTCAGAGATCTGAAGGTAATCCAGGTCATCAATATTTTTTTTTCGTACGAAATTTGATTCCCGTTCCCTTGCCCAGAAAGCAGCGTCCCACGTAGATTTATTTTTGCTTTCCGCTTTAGACTTGACGCGAATCCATATTATGAATACAATAAAACACAGGAAGAAAACAGGCATGGAATATATCCTTTCCATTACTGAGACAGGACGTTGTCCGTGCAGTAATCAAATAAGTTAACAGAATGGAGGTTATTGCAATGAATTTTTTTAATAAGAAGAATCAGCAGAAAATGGCCGTGGTCATTTGTGTTATTCTGGTGATCTCGATGATTTTGCCGTTAGTGCTGCAATATCTTGCAAAATAATACAGAAAAACATACCAGTGGAGTGATCTGCTGGTTTTTCTTTGCCGTGAATAACCTGTATAGACTATACAGAATATACGAAAAAATGTCAAATCAGAGAATAAACTTTGACTTGCAGAATATAGTCAGTATGCTAAAATAATTCTTATGGTTCCTGAAATCGGGCGAGGTCCTGATTTGCGGTCCCGTGTTTAAGCGCTGTTTGGCATGGGATTGTTTCATAGACAGAAGGCGGCGCAGAAATGATTGATGATTATATGAATATGAAAAGGAAGAAGAAGAGTAATAAGAGAATTGCAGCGGCTGTATGCGTGGTGATCCTGCTTGGTGCGGCGGTGGTTTCGGCTGTATTGCTTTCCAATAGTCTTGGTAAAAAGGATGAGATCTGCAAGGGAGTTCACATAGGGAATATGGATATGGGAGGCCTGACGGAGTCGGAGGCAGCCAGCCAGCTCTCGCTTTATGTGGCGGCGCAGATGAGTAAGGAGATTACGATGGATGTGCAGGGGCATTCCATTACCGTGAAGGCCGAGGAATTAGGGCTTGCCTATCCGGGGTACGATACGCTTGCCGCCCAGGCATTGAATATCGGAAAAAAGGGAAGGTTCTGGGAACGCATTCGCGAGACGCAGAAGGCAAAGGCCGGGAAAAAGAATGTGCCGATGGAGCCGCAGATTGACAGAGAGCGCATCGAGGCCTTTGTGAATGAGCAGTGTACCGTATATGACATCAAGCCGAAGAATTCAAAGCTGGTTGTTAAGAACGGGAAGCTTCGCGCGACAAATTCACAAACCGGTCTGCAGGTCAAGGCTCCCGAGACGATAGAGCTTCTGGTAGCAGAGCTTGAGAAGGGAAGTTCTGAGCCCGTGCAGATCACAGCAGAGATAGAAGAGACAGAGCCGAAATACACGAAGGAAGAGGTGTCTCAATGCACCGATCTGCTGGGAAGCTATTCTACAACATACAGCACATATCAGGTGGCGCGTTCGAGCAATGTCACGCTGGCAGCGGGGCGGATCAATGGGACAATACTTAATCCGGGAAAAACATTTTCTGTCGTAAAAACGATCAAGGACCGCACCGAGGAAAACGGCTATAAGGCCGCTCCGGAGTACTCAAGCGGTAAAGTAGTGGACGGCGTCGGGGGAGGTGTCTGTCAGGTATCAACGACTCTGTATAATGCAGTGATTAATGCGGAATTAGATGTGGTGGAGCGTTCTCCGCATTCGATGGTGGTCAGCTATGTTCCAGTGTCGCGGGATGCAGCGATCTCTGGAGACTATAAGGATTTTAAGTTCAAGAATAATTTGGAATACCCTGTATATATTATGGGAAGTGCTTCCGGCGGAGTACTCAGTTTCAAGATATATGGTCATGAGACACGTCCGGAGAACCGGGAGATTTCCTTTGATTCAGAGATTATCTCGACGATTGAACCAGGGCCGGAGGTCGTGACAGAGGATTCGTCTCTGCCGGCAGGATATCGGTCCGTCACACAATCTGCTCATGTGGGATATCGTGCAAAGCTGTGGAAGATCATCAAGGTAGATGGTACGGAGACAGAGAGAATTGAACTCAATTCCAGTGCCTACAATCCTTCACCACAGTATGTCACAGTAGGCAAGCAGTCGGTTTCTCCGTCTCCAGAGGCCTCCGGGGATAAGAAGGGTGGTAAAGGAGAGGATTCCAAAGTAACGGAAAAGCCAAAAACAACATCAAAACCCAAGCCAACACAGAAGCCAACGCCCCAGGCTACGCCAAAGCCAGAGGGATCAGATACGGATACGGTGGAGACAACAGAATAGACAGCCTGCGATCCATTGTACTCTTAATATTATAAACAAAAGCGCAGAAACGAGGTTGAATATGGATATTGGAAAGGTTCCGGAAAATGTATTGAAACGGGCGGTTCTCCGGCAGATCAGATATCATAGGCCGGAGGTGCTGCTTTCGGCAGGTGTGGGTGAGGACTGTGCCGCGATATCGGTGGGGGAAGACGAGGCGTTTGTCTTTTCCACAGATCCAATTACGGGCGCCTCTCAGGGGATGGGGGAATTAGCCGTCCATATTACTGCCAATGATCTGGCATCAAGCGGTGCGGAGCCGGTAGGTATTATGACATGCATTATTCTGCCGCCACGCACCAGAGAGAAGAAGCTTCATGATTTCATGCAGGAGATCATCCTCACAGCGAAGAAATTAAATATAGAGGTTATGGGTGGCCATACAGAAGTTTCGGATGTGGTTAATCGTCCTCTGATTACAGTCACCGGTGTCGGCAGGGTGAAGAAGAATGCAATAGTGACGACAGCCGGGCTGTGTCCCGGTGATGAACTGGTCATGACAAAATGGGCCGGGTTGGAGGGGACATCCATTATTGCAGCTGAAAAGAGGGAAGTTCTGGAGGAGCGTCTGCCCAAGCAGCTGATTGATACAGCACGTGATTTCCGCGAGTATATATCCGTTGTGCCGGAGGCTGCGGTCGCGGTGAAGGTAGGTGTGAGTGCTATGCACGATGTGACCGAGGGCGGGATATTCGGTGCGTTGTGGGAGATGGGCGAGGCATCCGGTGTAGGCATGACAGTAGATTTACATAAGATTCCGATTCGTCAGGAGACGATCGAGGTGTGTGAGATATTTGATATCAATCCGTATATGTTGATTTCCAGCGGCAGTATGCTGATCGGTTCGCCGAACGGCAATCTGCTGGTAGAGAAGCTTGCAGAAGAGGGCATTCCGGCAGCAGTCATCGGACGGGCGGTGGAAGGGAATGACCGCGTGGTAGTAAATGGAGAAGAGAAAAGATTTTTAGAGCCGCCGGGCAGTGACCATCTGTACCGGGTTTAAAATTTCGAGCATCAAAGAACGTCCGGCATGTCTGGAAGGGAAAGGAATAGATATATGAAAAAAGAGATTTTGGATATTTTGAGTAAAAACAGCCGCATATCTACAGAGGATATGGCGGCGATGCTGCATTCCGACAGTGAGACCGTGGCGCGGGAGATTCGGGAAATGGAGGAGGCCAAAGTGATTTGCGGCTATCCGACTTTGATCAATTGGGATCAGACGGATTGTGAAAAGGTGACGGCCCTCATCGAGGTGACGGTGACGCCGCAGCGGGATATGGGATTTAATAAGGTGGCAGAAAGGATTTATAAATTTGAAGAGGTGGAGAGTGTCTATCTGATGTCAGGCGGCTTTGATTTGACAGTCCTGATCGAGGGCAGAAGCATGAAAGAGGTGGCACGTTTTGTCTCTGAGAAGCTTTCTACGTTGGAATATGTCACCAGTACAGCGACATATTTTGTATTAAAGAAATATAAGGAACACGGAGTGACAATGACCGATGAGAAGCAAGAGGGAGAAAGGATGTTGATTACACCATGAGAAATCCATTATCAAAAACGATTCAGGAGATTGAGCCATCTGGTATCCGCAAATTTTTTGATATTGTCAGTGAGATGAAGGATGCCATCTCACTGGGAGTGGGGGAGCCGGATTTTGATACGCCCTGGCATATCCGGGAGGAAGGAATTTATTCTCTGGAAAAGGGGCGGACATTTTATACATCTAATGCCGGTTTGAAGGAACTCAAGGAGGAGATTTCTCATTACCTTGACCGCCGCTTTTCACTGCAATATGAGCCCAGGGATGAGATCTTTGTGACAGTCGGAGGCAGTGAGGCGATTGATGCCGGGCTGCGTGCTATGATAGATCCGGGAGATGAGGTGCTTCTGCCGCAGCCGAGTTATGTATCGTATGAGCCGTGCATTATGTTGGCAGGTGGTGTGCCGAAAATCATAGAGTTAAAGGAAGAAGATGATTTCAAGCTGACAAAACAGCAAGTGCTTGATGCGGTTACGGATAAGACTAAAATATTGATCCTGCCATTTCCCAATAACCCTACGGGTGCGATTATGACAAAAGAGGATCTGCAGGGGATTGTAGATGTTGTAAAGGAGCATGATCTGTACGTGATCTCAGATGAGATTTATTCTGAGTTGACATATGAGAGCAAGCATGTATCGATCGCTTCCTTTCCCGGTATGAAGGAGCGGACGATACTCATTAATGGTTTTTCCAAATCCTACGCCATGACAGGCTGGCGGCTGGGATATGCCTGCGGGCCGGAAGAGATCATCAGTCAGATGCTTAAGATTCATCAGTTTTGTATCATGTGTGCCCCCACAACGAGCCAATATGCGGCAGTGGAGGCATTGCGCAACGGGGATGAGGACGTGGAGCGGATGCGGACCGCGTATAATCAGCGGCGAAATTATCTGATTAAGGCACTGCGTGATATGGGATTGTCATGCTTTGAGCCATTCGGGGCTTTTTATGTCTTCCCGTCCATTCAGAGATTTGGAATGACGTCAGATGAATTTGCTACGCGTCTTTTAGAGGAACAGAAAATAGCAGTCGTGCCGGGAACGGCGTTTGGACGAAGCGGCGAGGGCTTCCTGCGGATCTCTTATGCATATTCGATTGAGGATCTCAAGGTAGCGTTAGAACGAATTGAACGGTTTATTCAATCCATCTGACAGGATCAATTTTAAGCGCAGTGAACACCTTTATCCTATAGAAAGAACTGGAATGGAGATTTACATGTTAAATATTGTACTGTTAGAGCCGGAAATGCCGGCAAATACCGGAAATATTGGCCGGACCTGCTGTGCCACCGGCACGAGGCTTCATCTGATCGAACCGATGGGATTTCACATTACGGATAAGCTGGTGAAGCGGGCAGGGCTGGATTACTGGGACAGGCTGGATGTAACAGTATACGACTGTTACGAAGACTTTCTGAAGAAGAATCCGGCAGCACGCGATACCATGTACATGGCAACAACAAAAGCAAAGCACATCTATACAGATGTGCGCTATGAAGAGGATGCGTATATTCTTTTTGGGAAAGAGAGCGCAGGGATTCCGGAGGAGATTCTGGTTGAGCATGAGAGCCGTGCCATCCGGATTCCTATGAATGAAGAAATTCGTTCATTAAATCTGTCTAATTCTGTGGCGATCGTTTTATATGAGGCTCTGCGTCAACATGATTTTTTTCAAATGCAGCGGGAAGGCGAGCTTCACCGCCTGCATTGGTAGAGTTTTTTAACGATCCGTCTGTCCGGAAGGATAAAATCCCACATCGATATCTCCCATAGAGCATTGCAGAGTCAGCCAGCCATAGGTGTCTGCGGGATCGGAAGCAGAGGAGGTATGATGTTTGTCATCGTCGTCATCATAATAATCATCATGATCGTCATCATCAATATCAATATCTCCCATATTTGCTTCGGTGATAAAGGTATAGTTGTTGCGGTTACCCTCGAGAGTCAGGTTAGCAGAACCCATTGAGCAATCAATGGAGCAGGTATCCAGCAGCTTGCCGTAAATCTCCATATCGCCTGCACCACATTCAGCACTCAGTCCGTGAATTTCTGTCCTGCCGGAACCCTTACTGCCCAGGATGATGCTTCCTGCCCCGACTTTCGCATTGCAATGATCATTCACAGTAAGAGAGTGAAAGATCGATT
>CAYYGS010000163.1:0-6174 GCA_964471335.1 uncultured Jutongia sp. | reverse complement strand
TATGGCAGAGGTTAAAATTGGAATGACGATAGAGGAAGCGTCCGAATATACGGGCATTGGCAGGAATACCATGAGGAAACTGGTAGAGTGGGAGAAAATCCCGGTGCTGCGGATCGGACGAAAAGCAATCATACGCAGGGATGTGTTAGAGAGGTTTATGGCAGCCAATGAGGGGAAAGACCTGCGGAACCGCCCGGAAGTGAAAACTGTCCGGACATCATAAGAGGCAGCCATAACGGCTGCCCCCATTGGCAATCAGACCGAAGTCCTGATATACCTACACGCAAGATAAGTGTATCACAGACTCCGGTCTTTATCAATGGGGAACAGATTTTCGGCTGGGAACGACAAGAGAATAAATAGGGAAAGTGCCTGCTCCTATGCTTGCACTCTGCCTGCACCAGAATTTCGGGCAACAGACAAGTGCTTGCACCTGTGCCTGCACTTTTGGAAATTATGCTGGCAAAAGAATGACAAACGCCCGCTTGGACAGGTCTACGCTCCGCTTCGGTCGGTGCATAACAGACATCCACCGGATGTCTTGCACCCTCGGAGAGCCCCCGCGTTTTTGGCTTGACAAAAACGCTAGGGGGTTATCATTATCGGCAGAGCCGAAATGATAACCGCACCCCGCCACGTTCCCATCAGCCGAAAGGAAATCTGAAACGTGAAACGATTGGTAAGGAAACCAGCCGGAAAGGAAATGGCAGATAAGAGAAAGTTTCCCTCCGGTGGAAAGGAGAATATGATGGATGACGTATCATACAGTGCCCATATCAGCAACGGAAAAAGTGCCATCAACAGCAAAAGCAAGCTGTCTGGTGTGGCAAAACACAATCTGCGGAAATACCGTTCCAAAGAGTATGACAGGGATAACATTGTCCTGCTTTATGGCAGCACAAACCTCCTGTGGGACGTAAAAAAAGTCTATCATGACACTTTTACAGAGGCACTGGAACAATATAACAAAAAACAGACAAGGGCAGACCGCCGGATTGAGGATTATTTTGAGCATGTATCTGACAAAAACCAGGACATGGCAGTGGAGATTATCTTCCAGTGCGGGGATAAAGACTTTTGGGAAAACATCTTTATAGAAACCAATAACGAAAAAGAGAATAAAGAAAACATCTGCAAGGTATATGACACCCTGCTGGAACAGTTACAACAGGAAATGCCGGATTTCAAGGTTGCAAATGCGGTGGTTCATTTTGATGAGGCAAGCCCTCACATGCATGTGGTGGGTGTCCCCATAAGCAGAGGGTTTAAGCGTGGGCTGGAAACAAAGGTTTCCAAACGCTCTGTTTTCACTCCCAAGACACTGGAGAACATCTTGCAGAACCATTTAAGGGAAACCGCCAGTATGCAGATGCTGATTCATTATGGTGTGTTTGTGAAGGACAAGCAGAAAGGGAAAAACCATGACCTAACCGTTGCGGAATATAAGGTGCAGCAGGAAACAAAACATCTGGAGATGGTAGCGGAGAACCTTGACGAAAAGCAGGATATGCTTTATGATACCAGCCTCCGTCTGGAACAGGCGGAAAAAGCGGTTTCAGAGGCAGAAAAACTGTTATCCGGCACGAAAATGGAGATTGCCGGGGCAGAGGAAGATTTGATACAGATAAAAACGGAAAGCAGGGAAACGAAACAGAAACTCATGGCAGAACAGGAAGAAATAAAACAGGAAAATCTGTTGTTAAAATTGGATACGCTTACCCTCCATTCCGATAAAGAACATCTTTTATGCGATGTCCGGAAAGCAGAGAATGAAAAGGAACAAATGCAGGCAAGAAAAGACGGGCTTTTAGAGGATATCAGTGTGCTGGACAAAGAGTTTGAAAAGCGGCTGGATTTCATCAATATGCTGGATAAACTCAAAGCCCTATTTTATAAGCTGTTATCCATGATTCCGATAGTAAGTGAGTTTACAAGAATTGTGGAAGAAAAAAAGGATATACGGGCTGCCTCACCTTATGGCTATACTCCTCTCGGCAGGCTGTTAAAGGAGTACCGCACCCCTCTCCCCCGGTATGACAGGCTTGTCATATTCCAGGAGATTGCCTCGTGGCAGACGTCAAAAGGGGAAGTAGTCCCGGTATATGAGGATTATAACGGACGGGGAACGGATTACCAACTGGCGGGATTCTGGAATGTGCAGAGAGAACAGGGGATAAAGGTTTCTGAAATAAGGGACGAGATTACACCAGAGAACCGGATATGCACACTGGAACAGGCAGAAGTGTATGTGAAAGCGGTGGAAAGTTTCATGGAGGAAATGAAACCTACCGAAAATGCAAGGTATAATCGTTCTATGTATAGAACACAAAATGAGGAACATGTACGAGGCAGATAAGCAGATGGCAATATTGATAATAATGGTTGCCAATAGTATATGCGTAAGGAGATGCGGAGTTGAGAATGCTCCGCATTTTGTTGGTTGAAAAAAATATAGAATTTTATTGAGCACCATGGTATACTGGTTATGTAGTTAAAAGTTGTACCATAACAGTAAAGGTATATAGTTATATTATTATGCTGATACATAAGGAGAAGAAATGAAATATATAATTCAAATGTTTTATAGTAGGAGTGAATGTTTATGCGTATAGAAAAGTGGGGGTTTTTGCTATCATATGCAATATATTTAGTTTTTTGCATGTTTTTTTCATTTATTAATAAAGATGTAGATGCTATTAATTCAATGATTTCTGCTATTACCATTGCCAGTGTAGCTTTTTCAATATCAGATCTTTTATTTACAAAATTTGACATTGAGAAAAAGGAAAGAGAATCATTGTTTGGGCTATATAATTTAGCTAATCGTGCAAAAAAAATTTATATTAGTAAGATTAAAAACAAATACGGTCAAAAAGCGGAAAGTATGGTTTCAATGTTAATGGAATTATTTAAAGAAAACGAAGATGAAATCATATATTTTTTTGAGGGGAAACTCTCACCACAGGGAAAAGAAAATTTTCTGAATAAAGTACAAGCATATTCTAATGATGATCTTACAAAATTTGTAACAAATTACTCACAATTAGATATTTCTGATAGTGAAGAGATTTCTTTTGAACATGAAGAGGAAAACATAAATATTTATGAATTGCAGAATAACCAGAAAACGAAAGAACTAATTAATTATAGAATAGCATCATCAATTGCAGTTTTTGGTCTTGTCGCTTTATTAATAATATTAACGCTAAGGATTAATGTGGCATCTTATGTGAATAATACGCTTACAGTATTTGCATTCTTTTCTGTGATTATTAATTTGCTCTTGAAAGAATATTATAAGACAAACTCATTAAAAAAAATTGAAGAGGAAAGGAAACAACTAATTAAAGATTTAATGACATATAGCAATTAATATTTTACAATTGTCTTTTAATTTTACAGTACTATTTGTATTTTTCGTTTGTGTATGTAAAGGTGGTGGAGAGTTTCATTGCGAAAAAGGGACATTCAGAAAGCACAAGGTATAACTATTATATGTATAGGACATACAACGAGGAAACATATACAAGGCAGATTAACAGATGGCTCTATTGGTAATGACTGTTACCGATAGAGCCTAGATTGTTTATACATATTCTTTTTCTGGACGTTCATCTAATATTTTTAATGCCAGATCCATCTGCGGGCTTAGCCATTTGTTTTTATGATATACCCTTACAGACGCAAACATTTTGTCATCAAGTTCCGTAGGAATTTGAATAAGAGAACCGTTTTTCAATTCTTCCCGTATTGCAAAAATGGGAACATATGCAATGCCCAAATTATTCATTACACTTCTTTTTACAGCCTCAATACTCTGCATTTTCATATAGGGGTTTAGAATAATGTCTTTGTTTTCTAAATAATGTTCTATGCCCTTTTGATAGTTGCTATTCGGTTCATTGCAAATCATACTGATTTCTTTTCGTTGGTGGGGTGTAATAAAATCAAGCATTTTTTCATCTGCAAAGGGTGAGGCAACCAAGCAGCTTTTGAATGGGCTTAACGGTTCATGTATCACGCTGTCGGGGAAATTTCCTTTATCGCAATCTATGCCAATATCTGCAATCCCTTTAACAATAGCAGAATTGATTTCATCAGAAGATAAGGAATTGATGATAAGTTGTATTTTAGGTGCCTCATGCAAAAAGGCTTGTATAAAAGGCTGTAGGTTATAAATTAAAATAGAGTCAGGAACAGCGATTCGCAATGAGCCAGACAATTCGGCTGGGCTTTTTCCGTAATTACTTATTTGCTCAGTTGCCTGCAAAATTGTTTCAATATACGGGATAATATCTTTTCCAGCTTGTGTCAGTTCCATTTTTCTTCCCACTTTTTCAAATAATTTTATGGATAATTCCTGTTCCAGTTGTTTTATCTGGAACGTAACTGTTGACTGAGTATAGTTTAGTTTGGAAGCTGCTTTTTGAAAACTTCCTGTTTCAAGGATAGATTTAAAAGTTACAAGATATTTGGTATTCATGAAAACATCTCCTTTTCTAATGTATCGAAAAAATCGAATTTTGTTTTTGAAAACATTCAATTTTTTTATCTATTTTCATGTGCTATTATAAAACAAGAACAGCAGAAATGCAAGAAAGGAAGGCACATTATGAATTTTAAGTTTAGCGAAGAAGAACAGAAAGTCATTGATACCATACATGAATTTGGAATCAATGAAGTAGCACCCAAAGCAGCAGAAATTGATGAGCAGGAACGATTTCCGATGGAACACCGGAACCGATTGGCAGAATTAGACATGATGGGGATTTGTTACCCAAAAGAATATGGCGGTGGCGGTCATTCTTATCTTGCTTACATAGCAGTTATTGAAGAACTGGCAAAGCACTGTTCCACAACTTCTGTTATGCTTTCAGACCATCATTCGCTGGGGTCATGGCCAATTGCTGAGTTTGGTACGGAAGAACAAAAGCAAAAATATCTTGTTCCGTTATTAAAGGGAGAAAAACTCGGTGCTTTTGCAGTTACGGAGCCATCAGCAGGCAGTGACTTGGGAAATCAGCAGACATCAGCGGTTGATAAAGGAGATTATTGGTTAATCAATGGCTCTAAAATCTTTATTACAAACGGTTATTATGCAGACACTTATTTTATTACCGCCATGACAGATAAGAGCCAGAAAAGCAGAGGAATTTCAGGTTTTATTGTAGAAAAGGGAACCCCCGGTTTCAGTTTCGGCACGAAAGAGAAGAAAATGGGTATTCGTGGTTCAGCAACCTATGAGTTAGTTTTTGAAGATTGCAAAATCCCAAAAGAAAACCTTTTGGGAGAAATCGGAAAGGGCTTTAAGATGGCATTAGCCACTCTGGATGGAGGTCGTATTGGTGTGGCGGCGCAGGCATTGGGTATTGCACAAAGTGCTATTGACCATTGCGTTAAATATGTAACAGAGAATACGAGGGACGAAAAGAGAATATCTCAGTATCAATTTACGCAGTTTGAATTGGCAGATATGCAGGCAAGGGTGGATGCCGCAAGACTGCTTGTATATCGTGCCGCACAGGCAAAGCAGGAACATGAGCCATATGGACATCTGGCTGCAATGGGCAAATTATATGCAGCAGAGGCAGCAACAAATGTAACACGTCGTTGTATGCAGTTAGTCGGATATGAGGGATATACTCGCAATCTTCCGTTTGAGCGTTTAATGAGGGATGCCAAAATCACTGAAATTTATGAGGGTACTAGTGAAGTACAGCGTATGGTAATTTCCGCATGGATGGGTGTGAAATAATTCCCATTCTTTGAGTTTGCATAGCCGGAAGAAGGTGTTTTTATGGGCAAAATATTAGTTGTCGAATTTGACGATACAGACAATTCCGTATTCAATGAAATTATACAACTTCTGCACCGTTCTTCCGGTTTTTCAAAATTATCATTAACAGATGATTCTGTTTTATCTGTGCCCGGCTTGGAACTCAATTTGCAACAACGGAGAGTGTATTGTGATAATCAAGAAATACATTTTACAGTAAAAGAATTTGATATTCTCTGTTTATTGGTTGCAAACAAAGGGCAGATAGTGACTTATAAACAAATATATCAAAGAGTATGGGGCGAATATCCATATGGCAAAATAAATGAAATAATCTGCTATCACATTCTCAATATTCGTAAAAAATTTGCCGTAAATTCACAAACATTGCCTTTTGC